>NZ_JMDX01000559.1:0-501 GCF_000935845.1 Paenibacillus sp. E194 | reverse complement strand
TCAGTTGGATGGTAGCGAAGCGCTGGCGGTGCTGCCGAAGCGGCAGCGTCAGGCGCAAGGTTATGAAGCGAAACGCGTGAGCTGGACCGTCCATCGGGAGCAGAGCAAAGCCATCTCATTGGCAGCCACTGCGCACGGTGTGACAGTAAGCACGCTGCTGCAAACGGCATGGGGACTGGTGCTGCACGCCTACAGCGGCAGACGGGATGCGGTATTTGGCGGCGTCGTGTCGGGCCGACCGGCAGACCTGCCCGGCGTGGAAGGGATGATCGGACTGTTCATCAATACGCTGCCTGTCCGGGTAACGTGCGAGGGCCGGGAAACGGTTGCGGAACTGCTGCGCCGCATGCAGGCGCAGGCGCTGGCCTCGCAAGGTTACGCCTACTATCCGCTGCACGAGATCCAGGCGCAGTGTGCCGGAACGAGAGAGCTGTTCGACCATATTCTTGTGTTCGAGAACTACCCAATGCAAACCGCGCAGGCGGAAGCGTCAGCGGATGC
>NZ_JMDX01000558.1:0-502 GCF_000935845.1 Paenibacillus sp. E194 | reverse complement strand
GTACGGGACGCCGCATACCGTGGCCAAGTTCGACCTGACGCTCAATGCTCATGAAGCTGAGCATGGCATTCTGCTAAGTTTGGAGTATGCGACGGCCTTGTACGGACAAGCGACAATGACGCGCATGTCCGAGCATTTGGTGCATCTGCTGCGGGAAGTGGCGGCGAATGCCAGCATCCGATTGGACGAGATTCGCTTAATAAGCGAGGCGGAGCGGGAGCAGTTGCTGACCAAGTTCCAGCCGAAAGCTGCAGCCCAGGAGAGCCGAATACCGGAGAATGCCGTCTTCTATCGATTGTTCGAAGAGCAGGCGAAGCGGACGCCGGAGCAGGTGGCGGCCGTGTATGAAGAGCAGCGGATAAGCTACGGGGAATTGAACGAGCGGGCCAATCAATTGGCGCGCGTGCTGCGTCAAGATGGCGTGCAAGCGGACGATATCGTCGGCCTGATGATCGACCGCTCGCTGGATATGCTGATCGGGGTATTGGCGGTCATGAAAGCA
>NZ_JMDX01000557.1:0-519 GCF_000935845.1 Paenibacillus sp. E194 | reverse complement strand
CATTCGCGGAATTGCTGGCGAACGCTTCGCGGTTCGCAATTCAGGTGTACATGTGGTCGTCGAAGGAGTAGGCGATCATGGCTGTGAATATATGACTGGCGGCCGTGTCGTCGTGCTCGGCAAGACGGGGCGCAACTTCGCGGCAGGTATGTCCGGGGGTATCGCATATGTATGGGATGAGGATCGTACATTCGTGAACCGCTGCAATTTAGAAATGGTGCTATTGGAGCCGCTTGAGGGAGCGGAAGAAGAGCAGCAGGTGCGAAGCATGATCGAGCGTCATGTGCAAGCAACGGGCAGCACCATTGGGGGACGAATCTTGCAGCAATGGGACAATGGAGCAAGCGAGCAATTCGTCCGTGTCATTCCGAAGGATTATAAGCGTATGATGGAGCAAATTGCGAAGGTAGAGGCGCAGGGGATGACCGGTGAAGCAGCGCTGCTTGCCGCATTTGAAGCGAATATGCGCGATTTATCACGTGCTAGCGGAAACTAAATTATGGTATGATAGCTATGGCC
>NZ_JMDX01000556.1:0-520 GCF_000935845.1 Paenibacillus sp. E194 | reverse complement strand
CGCGGCCCAGCAGCGCTAGGAACTCGGCCGGATTTTTCGCCGTCAGCGGCGGTACGATGACCAGCTTGCCTCCGTATAGCAGCGCTCCGTACATCTCCCAGACGGAGAAATCGAAGCAGAACGAGTGGAACAGCGTCCACGCGTCGGACGGACCGAAGTCGAACAGGTTCTTGTCGTTGAACAGGAGGCGCACGACGTTCTTATGCTCGATCAGCGTTCCTTTCGGTCTGCCGGTCGTTCCCGACGTGTAGATGACATAAGCCAGGTTGCTCGGCCCGGAAATCGGCTCCAGGTTCGAAGCGTCCAGTGCATCTTCGGAGTCCGCCCCTCTGTCGCCCCAAACAAAATCATCCAATTCGAAGCGCGTTCCTGCGAAGTCGGTCTTCTCGTGCAGATGCTTTTGAATCAGCAATAACGACGCGCCCGAATCCTCGATCATGAAGCGGATGCGATCCTCCGGGTAGTCGGGATCGACAGGCACGTAGGCTCCGCCCGCTTTAAGAATCGCTAGAATGCCGAC
>NZ_JMDX01000555.1:0-524 GCF_000935845.1 Paenibacillus sp. E194 | reverse complement strand
AAGTCGAATTTCGCTGCTCCGCTCTCGATCGGATACGGTGTCCATTGCAGACCCGCCAGCTCCAATTCGGCCTGCTCCGTGTTTTGCAGCACCAGCATGGCATCGAACAACGGATTGCGGCTCATATCCCGCTGCTTTATAACCTGCTCCACCAGTTCCTCGAACGGATAGTCCCCATGCTCCAATGCTCCGAGTGTCGTCTGTTTTACTTCCTCCAAGTAGGCCGAGAACGGCTTTTCCCCGGACGGATTCATCCGCAGCGCCAGCGTGTTCACAAACATGCCCATCATTCCTTGCAGGTCCGCATGGGAACGTCCAGCGATCGACGTACCGACGATCACTTCTTCTTGACCGCTTAACCGCCCCAGCAGAGCGCTGTATGCGGCCAGCAGCACCATGTACACGGTCGCTCCGTTTTCCCGCGCCAGTTCTCTGACCGCATCGGAAAGCACGCTGTCCAGCTCGAAATCCACCCGATCCCCCTCGAAACTGCGCACCGCCGGTCGCGGAGCATCCGTCGGCAG
>NZ_JMDX01000554.1:0-525 GCF_000935845.1 Paenibacillus sp. E194 | reverse complement strand
GGAAATTGACCAGAATCATTCAAGTCAACATTACATCAACAATAACGTGTATCCAATCGCTGCTTCCGAATATTCGCAAGTCAGAAGCAGGCAAGATCATCTTCATTGGTTCGACAGCTGGGCTAGATCACACGAACAATTCTCAGGTGTCGTTCGTTGCATCTAAGTTCGGGCTGCGGGGAATAACGAATGCGCTGCGCGAGCATGTGCGTCAAGATCAGATTGCCGTTACCTGTATTAATCCAGGCGAGCTCGCCGCTGAAATTCCTTTTGAAGAGGGAGCAGAAAAGGCACTCTCTGCCTATGACAGTACCCGCATCCCTGTGCAAGATATCTTATCACTCGTCACATGCGTAATCGGACTATCCAAAGCAGCCTGTGTCAAAGAAATCAATATTCCTGCGATGCAGGATACGAATGTATAAATTCGAATTTACTTTTTAAAACCGTGCGATGCACGGTTTTTTGCTTTTCATACACAGGATTCGAGTTACGCCTAACTATTGGATTGACATTTGTAAAAAA
>NZ_JMDX01000553.1:0-528 GCF_000935845.1 Paenibacillus sp. E194 | reverse complement strand
ATGACAAGCCATTGAAAGACTTGATTCAGAATGTTTATCAGAAGTACGACGGTAAATATGGATATCGACAAATCCAGCTGTTCCTACTTCAAGATCACGGTGTGTGGGTAAACCACAAGAGGGTTCTACGCTTGATGCAAACCATGAATTTACGATCTAAGATCCGCCGAAAGCGTCGTTGTAACTATTCCTCTTCCACAGGTGGACGAGTGGTTGATAACTTGCTACAACGGCAGTTTCAAGCCGAGGTTCCCAATCAAAAATGGGTGACCGATGTCACTCAGTATCGTGTAGCAGATAAATGGCTGTACCTTTCGGCCATTAAGGATTTGTTCAATAATGAAATTGTAGCTTATCATATGAGCTTGCGTAACGATAATCAACTTGTTCTTCAAACGTTTGAGAAAGCCTTCAACAAGACGAAAGACGTGACTGGATTGATCGTTCATAGCGATCAAGGGTTCCAATACACGTCCTACGCTTACCATGACATGCTGCCGAAGGTTGGCGCCCAAATCAGCATGTCTC
>NZ_JMDX01000552.1:0-536 GCF_000935845.1 Paenibacillus sp. E194 | reverse complement strand
TTTGGAGCTTTAGCTTTTGTTCCAAATACGTCCGGCTGGATTCCAGCAGTCGCATGGCTGCTCGCTTGCTCTTCGCAAGCACGACGATGTCATCCGCATAGCGGATGACCCTCACGCCTCGGCTTTCCATCTCCTGATCGAATTCGTTCAGATAGATATTTGCCAAAAGCGGAGACAAAGGTCCACCCTGGGGTGAGCCTTCTTCTGTTGCCTGCCGCACGCCGTTTTCCATGACTCCGCTTTTCAGGTACTTTTTGATCAGGTTGATGACGCGTTTATCCTGGATTTGTTTGCGCAGCAGATTCAAAAGCAGCTCGTGGTTCAACGTGTCGAAGTATTTCGACAGATCGATTTCAACCGCATGTCCATAGCCTTGCATGACATACGCTTTTACTTTTCGAATGGCTTGCTGCGCACTTCGTCCCGGGCGGTAGCCGTAGCTTCCGTCCGAGAAGATCGGCTCGAACAACGGTTGCAACTGCTGGGAGATCGCTTGCTGGATCACCCGATCTATTACGGTCGGGATGCCTAATTTT
>NZ_JMDX01000551.1:0-536 GCF_000935845.1 Paenibacillus sp. E194 | reverse complement strand
CTTGGAGCTTTAGCTTCTGTTCCAAATACGTCCGGCTGGATTCCAACAGTCGCATGGCTGCTCGCTTGCTCTTCGCAAGCACGACGATGTCATCCGCATAGCGGATGACCCTCACGCCTCGGCTTTCCATCTCCTGATCAAATTTGTTCAGATAGATATTTGCCAAAAGAGGAGACAACGGTCCACCCTGGGGTGAGCCTTCTTCTGTTGCCCGCCGCACGCCGTTTTCCATGACTCCGCTTTTCAGGTACTTTTTGATCAGGTTGATGACGCGTTTATCCTGGATTTGTTTGCGCAGCAGATTCAAAAGAAGCTCGTGGTTCAACGTGTCGAAGTATTTCGACAGATCGATTTCAGCCGCATGTCCATAGCCTTGCACCACATACGCTTTTACTTTTCGAATGGCTTGCTGCGCACTTCGTCCCGGGCGGTAGCCGTAGCTTCCGTCCGAGAAGATCGGCTCGAACAACGGTTGCAGCTGCTGGGAGATCGCTTGCTGGATCACCCGATCTATTACGGTCGGGATGCCTAACTTT
>NZ_JMDX01000550.1:0-543 GCF_000935845.1 Paenibacillus sp. E194 | reverse complement strand
ATGGAACTTATATATGGGGCCATAGCTCAGCTGGGAGAGCGCCTGCCTTGCAAGCAGGAGGTCAGCGGTTCGATCCCGCTTGGCTCCACCATATATATTTTCGTCTTTTTATTGTACCTTGAAAACTGAATCGCGAAAGTTAAGTGTCTTAGAATCATTCTTTTAGTTGATATACGCTCAGCAATGAGCATACTAGGTTAAGCTAGTAAGAGCACACGGAGGATGCCTAGGCACCAGGAGCCGATGAAGGACGTGGCGAACAACGAAATGCCTCGGGGAGCTGTAAGCAAGCATTGATCCGGGGGTGTCCGAATGGGGAAACCCGGCTGTCGTAATAGGCAGTCACGCATATCTGAATACATAGGATATGTTGAGGCATACGAGGGGAACTGAAACATCTAAGTACCCTCAGGAAGAGAAAACAATAGTGATTCCGTAAGTAGCGGCGAGCGAACGCGGAAGAGCCTAAACCAGAGAGCTTGCTCTCTGGGGTTGTGGGACGTCTCACATGGAGTCAGAAAGGTGTTTATTAGACGAAGAGGC
>NZ_JMDX01000549.1:0-547 GCF_000935845.1 Paenibacillus sp. E194 | reverse complement strand
GACTTTTGTAAAGCTTCAAATCTATCATTGATAAACGTCGTCGCTTGACCCCAGTTTACCTTAATTCCCTTAATATTGCTTCCTTTCGATATTCCTTGCGGCTTGATTGGCGGTTGTGGATTACGACTGCGGACAGCTCTAGCGCCAATAGCACCAGCTAATGCGTCAACCCCTTCACAGGATCAATATCTTGGACTCGAAAACGATTAGGCAAATACCATCTATCGATGGAACTGTAGAAATCCAGCGCCTTCGATAAATTACTATTTGCTACTCGGACATCTTGCGGGATCTTGCTCGCCGCCATCTCCATCCCTTTGTTGAGAGTCAGCAAGAATCGTACTAATGATTCTTTGGTCTCTGGGTTTCTCCAGCCTCTCGCATCGGTGAATACTTTGCCAAGGAGTATCGCAAACCTATCTTCTCTACGGATTCGATAATATTTACACAAAAAAAGCCTATTCCATCTGCTGGAATAAGCCTGTTAAGTATCAATCTAGTGCGTTCATCTAATTCACATAAAAAAACTCCAAGCAGATCAATAGAT
>NZ_JMDX01000548.1:0-548 GCF_000935845.1 Paenibacillus sp. E194 | reverse complement strand
TTATAACGTAGATCAAAAGTTCTTAGTAAAAAGAATTATTGATAAAGTTCGTGGGAACTTGTCAGTAAGTCACATTTGGTCAATCAACTATGTCACTAGTAATACTGGGATAACAGTAACTGTATTGAATATCGGCAATGATTCATAACGTGGCTTCATCTAAAGTAAACAGCCCTTATTTTTCTGTCCAACTAAGTAGCCGATCCAAATGACCAAATGATGTGAGAGGATGAGATAATTGAATCTAATGCAACTTAAGGTGCCAGCAGGTTATGCCGTAACCTATAACAAATTCTACGATATAGATCCTATCCTTAGTGAGGGTAATGATTACCTAATTGAGAACTGGGGATTCTTCACAGAAGACTTATTACAGATCGTTAAACTGAAAATTAATAATGGAAAATGGTACATCCCTGAAAATGAAGACGCTTTACTCTTTGATCTAGGTTGGTACCCCGATTCAGATATAAATGGTCATTACCATTTGCAACTTGTTGATGGAAAATGGAATCAAATTAAAAGTATCTCTTCAAAAGATCGATTTT
>NZ_JMDX01000547.1:0-559 GCF_000935845.1 Paenibacillus sp. E194 | reverse complement strand
AGCTTCCAGCCGCTGGCGATCCAGCGTTCCCGTCAGGCGCAGCGCAGCGGGCATATTGTAGCTCAGCTCTGCGCCCTCCAGCTGCTGCAGCACGTACAGCCGTTTTTGCGCGGACGACAGAGGATACGCCGCCTGTAGCGGAGCGGGCACAAGCGCTTCAAAGACGCGCCCCTCCGCCTCCTCCAGTGCAGCCGCCAAGCTTTCGATCGTTGGCGAGAGGAACAATTGCCGCAGCGGCACCTCCGCCTCCAGCGTCTGATGAATGCGCGATACGAGCGTCATTGCCCGGAGCGAATGCCCCCCGATGTCAAAGAAGTTATCGCGAATGCCGACACGCTCCAGCCCCAGCACCTCTTGCCATAGCTGCGCCAGCTTCGCTTCCGTCGTTGTGCGCGGCGCTGCATACTCCGTTCCCGTCTGCAGCATCCCTTCCGGCGCCGGCAGCGCTTTGCGGTCGATTTTGCCGTTGTTCGTCATCGGCAGTTCTTCCAACTGCACGACATACGCCGGAATCATATAGTCCGGCAAGTTCAATCGCAAGGCTTCGCGCAGTTCGGCA
>NZ_JMDX01000546.1:0-568 GCF_000935845.1 Paenibacillus sp. E194 | reverse complement strand
TTAGATCAAGTAATTCCGGCTTATGAAGGAGTGTTTAGCGACCTATACTCAGCTACATCACTACAAGTGCTCAGAGCTGTCTGCAAGGACAAATGGATGAGGCGGAGATTATAGAGAAAGTACTAATAAAACATGCTGGAAGATCTCGCAGTCAAAGCTGGATAAGAGAGAAATCGATAAGATTAAAAGAGGTATTAAGCAAGTGAAAGGAAGGGTGGATAAGTCCATTTCAAACGGAAGCGCTGAAAGGGATGATTACGCTGCTACTAACATTTCAAGCCCAATTGAAGCAGTTAGAACAGCAAATGGAGGATATATCTGTTGAACTACCAGAGGTGGATTTATTGAAATCCATTTCTGGGATAGGAGAAAAGCTGGCAGCGGCTATAATAGCGGAGATAGGGGATATAAAGCAGTTTGGACATGCTAAGCAGCTGGTAGTTTATGCGGGACTAGATCCGAGTGTGCACAGTTCGGGGAAATTTACAGCTAGCAGTAACCGAATAACGAAGCGCGGGTCAAAACGTCTGCGTAGATCGTTGTATATAGCGGTGCAGTGTCGGCAGGG
>NZ_JMDX01000545.1:0-610 GCF_000935845.1 Paenibacillus sp. E194 | reverse complement strand
CATCCTATGAACAGTTGTGCGGGCATAGGCAAGAGGATTCGAACGCTTGGGCGGCGGCGCTGCATTTCATCGTGGCTCGAATGCTGCGTGTCGACGAAGAAGTGGAAGTGAAGCAGCTGTACGGTATCACGAATGAACTGCGTGTGCAATATGAGCTGGCGCTCCGATCATTAAATCGATCATTGCGCGTGCAATCATAGGATCTGAGGCTAAGCAATGAACGGTCGCTAGCGCTTTTGGAGAAGGCCGAATGTGGGAATGACGCCCTCCTTGAAAAAGTTATCGTAGTCGGCTATACTAAAATGGTTATTCTGGACGTGTTATGTTAGGTACACTCTAGCCATGATCTTTTTTTTGGAGGGGAAGGCATAAAATGAAAGCAACTTGGGAAAAAATAGAGAAGAACATTGGGGTATTGGAAGTAGAGGTTAATGAAGATCGCGTAGCAGAAGGATTGGACTTGGCATTCAAAAAAGTGTCCAAGCGTGTTAACGTTCCTGGCTTCCGCAAAGGTCGCGTACCTCGCCCAATTTTCGAAGCAAAATATGGTGTAGAGAGCTTGTATCAAGATGCAATTGACATCATCTTGGGCGAAGTTTACACACAAGCA
>NZ_JMDX01000544.1:0-625 GCF_000935845.1 Paenibacillus sp. E194 | reverse complement strand
GGGCTTGGCGCATGCGTGGAAGCAGGCATACCAGTTGGATACGTTCCGGGTGAGCTTGCTGCAGCTGGCGAGCTTCTCGTTTGATGTATTTGCAGGAGATATGGCGCGGGCGCTGTTGTGGGGAGGACAGATGGTCATCTGTCCAAGCGACGTCAGAATGGATCCGGCATCGCTGTACGAGCGGATCCGCGAGTACGGCATCAATATCTTGGAGTCGACGCCGGCGCTGGTATTGCCGTTAATGCAGTATATCAAGGAGAACGATCTCGACATAAGCGGGATGAAGCTGCTCATTCTCGGATCGGACGTCTGCCCAGCCGGGGAATTCCGGAAGCTGGTTCGCCGCTTCGGATCGTCGATGCGCATTCTAAACAGCTACGGGGTTACCGAAGCGTGTATCGATTCCAGCTTCTATGAAGAAGCGGATGGGGCAGAACGGAGCCGCGGGAATGTTCCGATAGGCCATCCACTGCCGCATGTCCGCATGTACGTGGTCAATGAACGGATGCAACTGCAGCCGATCGGAGTGCCGGGGGAATTATGCATTGGCGGCATCGGGGTCGCCCGCGGGTATTTGGGTCGTCCGGAACTGAGCGCCGAGAAGTTCGTGGCGGATCCGTTCCAG
>NZ_JMDX01000543.1:0-618 GCF_000935845.1 Paenibacillus sp. E194 | reverse complement strand
AGATCGAAAGGTCGAATAAACTCCCGGATAAGGTCTTCCGCTCTCCTGTCTTCGACTTCCCGATAAGGCAAATCGAACGCGACCTCAGCGCTAATTCGTTGAACAGGCTCGCCGTCCACCACGTCAAACCCGGTACGCAGCACCTCGTGGCGGGCGATAAGCTCCCGGCAAGCCTGTTCTAATCGGGCAAAGTCCACGCGTCCATGGAATAACAAGGCTGCAGGCATGCTATAGCTTAGTTCTGCGCCTTCAAACTGCTGCAAAATGTACATCCGTTTCTGCGCCGAGGACACCGGGTAGTAATTCCTTGCTTCGGCCTGCGGAATGACGGCATATTCCAGCCGCTCCAGCTCAGAGATCGCCTGCGCCATCTCTTCGACTGTCGGATACAAGAACACGTTTCTTAGGGGCAGGCTCACACTCATATCCTTGTTTACTCTGCTTGCAAGCGTCATTGCTCGGAGTGAATGCCCCCCGATTTCAAAGAAGTTATCGCGGATGCCGACACGTTCCTGCCCCAGCACCTCTTGCCAGAGCTGCGCCAGTTTCGCTTCCGTCATCGTGCGCGGCGCTACATACTCCGTTCCCGTACTCAGCGTACCATCCGGCGCTGGCAGT
>NZ_JMDX01000542.1:0-630 GCF_000935845.1 Paenibacillus sp. E194 | reverse complement strand
CCCCAATTTCACGGACGCGCCGTGAGGTGTAGTAACAGGAGCTAACTCATTATGCTTCTGCCCTACAACCTCGGCTTCGAATCGGAATAAGCCCATGAGGCTAACGATCGGATAGGGGGATGCACGATGAATATTCATGAGTATCAAGGCAAAAGTGTATTGAAGCAATATGGCGTTGCTGTTCCAGAAGGGAAGGTTGCTTTTACGGTGGATGAAGCCGTCCAGGCAGCTGAAGAATTGGGCACTCCCATTGTTGTCGTCAAGGCGCAAATTCATGCAGGCGGCCGTGGTAAAGCGGGCGGAGTGAAGATAGCGAAGAGCTTAGATGACGTGCGTACATATGCGACGGAATTGCTTGGCAAAGTGCTCGTGACGCATCAAACAGGTCCGGAAGGCAAGGAAGTAAAGCGTCTGTTGATTGAACAGGGCTGCGACATTAAGAAGGAATATTACATTGGTGTAGTTGTTGATCGTGGTACAGGTCGCGTCGTGATGATGGCGTCTGAAGAAGGCGGCACGGAAATTGAAGAGGTTGCTGCAGCAACACCGGAGAAGATCGTGAAGGAAGTTATCGATCCTGCGGTCGGTCTGCAAGTCTTCCAAGCGCGCAAGCTCGCATATGCAATCAAT
>NZ_JMDX01000541.1:0-678 GCF_000935845.1 Paenibacillus sp. E194 | reverse complement strand
ACCAAGCTCAAGCTGGTGCACTTACGAAAGAGCAAGCTAAAGCTCAGCTGCAAGAGCTAGGCATTGACATGGATGTAGATTTCAGCAAAACAGCTCATGGCGTTATGGTAAAGATGGACGCAGCGAAATTAGATAACCTTGACGAAGCTGCCAAAGAAAAGGCGAAAGCTATTCTTGAGCAAATGAGAACAGGAGCGCTTACGAAAGAACAAGCCAAATCTCAGCTGCAAGAGCTTGGCATCGAATTGAATGTAGATTTCAGCAAGGGTCATCACTTCCAAGTAAAGATGGATAAATCGAAAATGGATAACCTTGATGAAGCAACTAAGGAAAAAGTGAAATCCATTCTTGACCAAATGAAAGCGGGAACCCTTACCGAAGAACAAGTGAAAGCTAAGTTGCAAGAACTGGGCATCAATATGGAAGTGAAGTTCGGCACGGCTCGCAGCATGACGAAAGACACGAATAAAGTGATGAAGGCAGTCAAGATTGAGAATGCTGCCCAGCAAAAGATGTAAGCCCTCTTTGATCAATCAAGATCAGACTCGACTACGAAAGAGCAAGTGAAAGCACAAAAAAACTGAAAAAAACCGTGAGTTTGCTATAATTAGCAAGCCTCACGGTTTTCACATTTCACTTTAAACGTCATTTTCTCTCCTGATGGGCAAAGTCCCCAAC
>NZ_JMDX01000540.1:0-687 GCF_000935845.1 Paenibacillus sp. E194 | reverse complement strand
GCAGTTGGAGGGCAGCGAAGCGCTATCTGCGCTATCTGCGCTGCCGAAGCGGCAGCGTCAGGCGCAAGGCTTTGAAGCGAAACGAGTGAGCTGGAGTGTCCCTCGGGAGCAGAGCAAGGCCATTGCACTGGTGGCCACTGCGCACGGTGTAACGGTAAGCACGCTGCTGCAAACGGCATGGGGACTGGTGATGCACGCCTACAGCGGAAGCAGGGATGCGGTATTTGGAGGCGTCGTGTCGGGCCGACCGGCAGACCTGCCCGGCGTGGAAGGGATGATCGGACTGTTCATCAATACGCTGCCTGTCCGGGTAACGTGCGAGGGACAGGAGACGGTTGCGGACCTGCTGCGCCGCATGCAGGCGCAGGCGCTGGCCTCGCAAGGTTACGCCTACTATCCGCTGCACGAAATCCAGGCGCAGTGCGCCGGAACGAGAGAACTGTTCGACCATATTCTTGTGTTCGAGAACTACCCGATGCAAACCGCGCAGGCGGAAGCGTCAGCGGATGCAAGCGGACTGGAAATTACGGGGGTTCAAGCGGAGGAACAAACGAATTATGACCTGAATGTGATGATTCAGCCGGGAGAAGAGCTGCACATTCATTTCGACTACAACGGACAGGTGTACGAGCAAGGCACGATGGAGCGCTTGCAAGGTCACTGGATGCGGATGGTAGAGCAGATCGT
>NZ_JMDX01000539.1:0-684 GCF_000935845.1 Paenibacillus sp. E194 | reverse complement strand
GGTCACAACGACCGTCTTATCCTTCAGTGGCGTCAGCATGTAAAAGCGCTCCTATCCCCTGTAATATGTGCTACAATATCCCAGTACTTAGATACCTTATCATCGTACTATATATCCAAATGTCGAGGCAACTTGACTTATAAACGCTTACACGCTAAAAAAATCCTCTGAAGTTTAAGACCTGATTCTTATCCAGTAATTTGGAGAGGGATGGTATCCCTATGAATGTGCACACTCATGACTAAGCCAATCGTAAGCATGTTCGTAAGCAAGGAGCTGCCTCCGTAACTAATGAACGGCAATGATAGCCCGGTTAGAGGGACAAGTCCGATGTGCATGCCTATATTTACGAACACCTGGAAGACGATCATGCCTACTAATCCAATTACGAGATAGCCTCCAGCCAGGTTCATGCTCATATTTGCAATGAGGACAATTCGATAGATAAGCATGAAGTACAGCAGAAGCAAGATGGAAGAGCCGAGAAACCCGTACTTTCCCCGATAACAACATAGATGGAATCCGAATACGCATACGGAATAAAGCCCCGATCCATGTAAAATCCTTCACTTCCGCTTAGTCCGCCTGTCCCTATGGCGCTCATAGCATTTTTACATGCCATGACTTATCAGGGTCGCTGGTTGGATCAAGAAAGGTCTGAATCCTCGACATCTGATGCGGCTT
>NZ_JMDX01000538.1:0-692 GCF_000935845.1 Paenibacillus sp. E194 | reverse complement strand
GCTATGCCTCGGAGGCGCCGGGGTCACCCGTCGGATACTGGGCACGCGAAGAGCTGACCAGAGAGAAGTTTGTCGATCATCCGTTTCTCCCTGGAGAGCGGATCTACCGGACGGGCGATTTGGCTCGCTGGCTGCCAGATGGAAGACTGGAGCATTTAGGACGGATCGACCATCAGGTGAAGATCCGCGGGTACCGGATCGAACCGGGCGAGATCGAAGCGCATCTGCTGAGAGTTGAAGGCGTCAAGGAAGCGGTCGTGACCGTTGCTACCGGGGAAACGCAGGAACTGTGCGCCTATGTAACGGGCAGCGGTGATCTCACGGCGCAGGCGATACGGAGCAAGCTTGGGGCGGGTCTTCCGTCCTATATGATTCCCTCGCACTTCATTCGCTTGGAGAAGATGCCGCTCACGCCAAATGGGAAGCTGGATCGCAAGGCGCTGCCAGCACCAGATAGGGCGCTGAGTACGGGAACGGAGTATGTAGCGCCGCGTACGACGACGGAAGCGAAGCTTGCGCAGCTATGGCAAGAGGTGCTGGGGCTGGAGGGTGTCGGCATCCGCGATAACTTCTTTGACATCGGGGGCCATTCGCTGCGAGCGATGACGCTCGTAGCGCGCATTCACCAGATGCTGGAGGCGGAGGTGCCGCTGCGGCAATTGTTCCTCTCGCCAACGATCGAAAGCTTGGCG
>NZ_JMDX01000537.1:0-730 GCF_000935845.1 Paenibacillus sp. E194 | reverse complement strand
ACAAACTAGCGCCTCTGCTCAAGCAGGACCATATTTCTGCAACTGCAGCATCAAATGCGATGCTTGCTATTTGACTCGCACGATCTTGCTCCGTAACTTGATAAAATTGCTGGTACCAGAACACCATATTGATCAGTGTGTGATGCTCGACCATAACCCCTTTCGGATTCCCTGTAGTTCCTGAGGTGTAAATCAGATAGGCCATGTTGTGCGGCGTCGTGGCGATTGACGGATTCCGGTCGCTCTCCTGTGACAGCATCTCCTGATCCGCAGCGCTGTCCAGACAGATGCGCGTAATCAGCTCCGGCACCCATCCGCTTGCCTCGCTCTGGGTCACCATCAACTCAATTCCTGCATCGTGGGCCATGTAAGTCAGACGCTGCTGCGGATAAGACGGATCCATCGGCACGTACGCGCCCCCGGCTTTTAAGATCCCCAGGATCCCGACGATCAGATCCGCCGAGCGTTCCATGCAGATCCCGACCAGCGTCTCCGGCTTCACGCCCTTCTTTCGCAAACTGTGCGCCAGTTGGTTAGCCCGCGCATTCAGTTCCCCATACGTCAGCTGGCGGTCTTCGTCAACGACTGCCACCGCTTCCGGCCGTGCCGCCGCCTGCTCCTCGAACAGTTCCTGAATTACCGGATCCCGCGGATACGCCCTCTCCGTCCGGTTCCATATCTCCAGTTGCTGCTTCGTTTCTGCTTCACTAATCAACTGCATCTGGCCTAT
>NZ_JMDX01000536.1:0-732 GCF_000935845.1 Paenibacillus sp. E194 | reverse complement strand
CCCTGTAGAGGGCACAGCTTTTTATCAATCTATGGGAAACGAATTACTTCGTCCAGACAACTTCACTTTCTTCCTGTCCATTAACAGGCCACCAGTGGAATCCATCCTCTTGCAGAAGCTTGTCTGCTTGCTCAGGGCCCCAAGAGCCTGCCGGATAAGCGAACAAATCTTCGTTAGATTTCCTCCATGCCTTCGCGATATTATCAACGAATGACCATGCAGTAGCCACCTCGTCCCAACGCGTGAAGTACGTGGAATCGCCGCGAGCAGCATCGAAGATCAGACGCTCATACGCTTCTGGCGTATTGATGCCGACCATGCAGCTTTGGCAGAAGTCCATCGCAAGCGGTTGAATGCCGCCTTCCGCTCCAGGCTTCTTACCATTAAGCTTCACATAGATGCCTTCCATCGGATTTACGCGGATAACGAGCAAGTTCGGCTCCAGCTTATGCTTCTGTCCGAGGTATACATTCGTAGGCATGTTCTTGAATTCAACCACAACTTCTGTCGTCTTCACTGGCAGACGCTTGCCTGTCCGAATGTAGAACGGTACTCCCGCCCAGCGGAAGTTGTCAACGAATACACGTGCTGCAAAATATGTCTCCGTAACAGATGCAGGATTCACCTTATCTTCCTCACGATAGCCAGGAAGCTCCTTGCCATTCATCGAGCCTGCGGAATATTGTCCACGCACAACATTGCGGTGAACATCCTCTTGCTCAGGGTATTGGC
>NZ_JMDX01000535.1:0-736 GCF_000935845.1 Paenibacillus sp. E194 | reverse complement strand
AATCGAGCAATAGCCTCGGCAACCCATCCTACATATTCATGAACATGATATAGTCCTGTTAGTATAAGCCAAGTCGACGCATACGCCCCTCCTACCACGATAATCGGCAGCAGGATGCCTAGCGGCTTGAGTGCCTGCTCAGAAGGACTTATCCTGCGTATAACACGTTCTACTCTGCTTATTCCTTTGCCAATCCCAACGACTGGATGCGGGATAGCCCGAGGATCGCCTACGATCCGATCCCATATGTATGCTGCTATTATGATGAACGCTGCTGTCATATGTCTCCCACCCTAGTAGGTTGTTCTACTCTGTTAGCGGTCACGCTTCATGCTGGGTCTTGACGGACTCATATACGGTAGTATAAACGAGTTGTCCGACCGCATGACCCAATGTGGTCGCTGTCCCTGCATAGCAATGCACAGGTTCATATCGACCACTATCTATCACGGCAAATGCAATTGCATCTGTCGTCGTCCCCGTGGCAATGCGCCCCGTCTCTGAATCTAAGATGCCCAGATCAGACAGAGCCGCACATTTGGCCTCCGTTGCCGTCATGAACACATTCCATACCGCGGCATCAGACAATTTGCCATCCATAATAAGAATGGAATTAATCGTCCCCGGCTTCAATGGTTCATATGCTGAGAATACGCGTCGCGGCATCCCAGCGCGAGCCGCATTAGACGTTCCGGCAGTAGTTACACACAGAAGCGAACATTCATCCGCATCCTGC
>NZ_JMDX01000534.1:0-743 GCF_000935845.1 Paenibacillus sp. E194 | reverse complement strand
ATATGAAAAAAACGACTCCGTTGCCACGGAGTCGTTTTTTTTGTACATGAACACAGACTGACTAAGTTCATTTAATATATGGCCATTTCGTACCTGTTCGAAGAAAAGTTTGTTATGCACATCAATTCCAAATCTAACACCTGAGATTGTTTCCTGTTGAAATACCGAGTAAATTAGCGAAAATCGTGAAGAAATTGACTCGATTCTCTACTGCGGCTGGATTTAAGCCGTTACATTCCTTCGCCCCATTAATAGAACGGATAGTTTCCCCGAAGCCTGAGCCGTTGACAATTGCATTATGCGGTGTCATAGTCCCTGCTCCGCTCTGTGTGTTCCAGAACCACAAGGCTGTTTTCCATGCTACCGAGGAATCCTGCGCGACCAAGTCTGGATTGGTCAGAAGCGGAAGTCCCAATGCAGCGCCAGCGGCACCATAATTGACGTTCCAGCTCAATTGGATCGGGCCTCTTCCATAGTACTGCTTACCAGGTGCGCATGGGTACAGAACACTCGTGTTATCGCAATAAAACGGGTAATTTGCCGTATCCAGCTCGACGATGTATCTTAAATGTCCCGATTCTTGGGCTACATTTCCTAGAAAAGCTGCTGCCTCTTGTTTTTTGAGCGTGTCGCTTCCTGTATTGGCAAAGGCAGGGTAGGAGGACAGAGCGGATACTAAACCGGAATAAGTATAGAATGGATTGCGGTTAGGGAACATTTGATTGAATTGAGCCTCGGTAACG
>NZ_JMDX01000533.1:0-743 GCF_000935845.1 Paenibacillus sp. E194 | reverse complement strand
TGCCTTGCCGCTGTTCATATAGAGCCCGACTACATAAGCTTTATCCTTCAGCTTCTTATCGGAGCAGTTCGCCCATGCTGGTGAACGCTGCCGATCCATTTTCCTTGCTCTTTGGTCTGAATCTTAGATGTATTCTTCGCTAAATGATCGTTATGTGCCCATAAAATCACTTTTTTGCCGGGATACATTACCTTCATTAGCCATTCGACGTTGTCAGCCATAATCCGGTCACGGAATTCATAGCTTTCCTTCGTATTGTACATCCCCATCTCGATGAACTTCACTCGATCCCCTAGCGTCTTGATTGCAATATCCACCATATGCGGGTTGGATGGATAAGCTGCTGCGAGCTCCTTCTTGTGCTCTTGGATGAATTGGATCAAGGCGTTGTATTTCGGTTCGTACGTTTCCTTGACCTTCTTAACGGCAGCCTTTGCCTCTGGATGGCCGTCTTCCATGCCATATTCATTAAGTACCTTGTACAGATCCGTCATGGCTTGCATCTCGAAGTTGAAATACTGCTGACCTTGATCCTTGTCCACCTTGGCAATCCAACCGGCAATAAACTGAGTGAGATAGCCCGAAGTGAATTGCATGTCATACCCTGCGAGATGGAGCGGGTTGTTGGTTCCCTGCTGCTTCTTGATGTATTCGAATAGATTCAGCGTCTCCTTGGAGTGCCAGATCGGGAATATCGAATGCTGCATCATCTCTTTCGGGGTCAAGTTGCGGGCATTCTCGTT
>NZ_JMDX01000532.1:0-750 GCF_000935845.1 Paenibacillus sp. E194 | reverse complement strand
CCGGCGGACGTTTCTCCCCTTCTCCCCCTTGCGCTAACAGCGTTAATTGGCGGGATAAGCTTTCGAGCGTCGGGTGCTGGAACAGGTCGCGCACCGCCACCTCCACGCCGAACACCTCGCGCAGACGCGAAACCGCCTGCGCCGCCAGCAGCGAGTGGCCTCCCAAATCAAAGAAGGAATCATAGATACCGATCCTCTCCACGCCAAGCAGTTGGCACCATACCGCCGAAACGAGCTCCTCTGCTGGCGTTTGCGGCGCCGCATAGCCCTCTTGCGACGACACTGTCGGAATCGGCAGTGCCCTCATATCGATCTTCCCGTTCGGCGTTAACGGCAAACTGTCCAGTTGCACAAAATACGTCGGCACCATATAGCTTGGCAATCGCTCGCTCAAGTATGTCCGCCATTCCTGCGCGCTGCCTTCTCCGACCAGATACGCCGCCAGTTGCTTTTCCCCCGGCCTGTCTTCTCGTACGATGACGACAGCTTGCTTGATCGCCGGCAACTGACTTAGCACCATTTCAATCTCTCCGAGCTCAATCCGGAATCCTCTGATTTTCACCTGGTCGTCGATCCTGCTTACATAGATCAGGTTTCCTTCCGGCTGATACTTTACAGCATCTCCCGTTCTGTACATTCTCGCTCCAGACTCACCGCTGAAAGGATCCGGAAGGAATCGCTCCTCTGTCAGCTCTGGACGATTCAAGTATCCACGGGTAACCCCTGCCCCGCCAATGTACAGTTCCCCGA
>NZ_JMDX01000531.1:0-764 GCF_000935845.1 Paenibacillus sp. E194 | reverse complement strand
GAACTTCGCAATCGTCAAGACGATTGCACTTGGAATCGGCATTTTTCGTTCTGTTCATCGCCTCCATCTCGATTGTGGTGGCAATGACAATGTCCACGTATCAACGCCGCCGCCAAATCGGAATTATGAAGGTGCTCGGTGCGAATCTAAGACAGATTCGCAACATGTTCATCATTGAGGCAGCACTGCTCGGATTGGTTGGTGGATTGATTGGCGTTATGCTGTCCTACTGGATCGTATGGGGCATTAACGGGGTTGCAGCAAGTACAATGTCCGAAAGTACGGGGGATGCGATTATCTTCATCTCCTTCTCTAATATTCCGATCGGAATTACATTTGCAATCGTAACAGGCATTCTGTCGGGCATTTATCCAGCCGTCAGCGCCTCTCGTACCGATGCTCTTACCGCCATTAAGCGCGACTAACAGTCATCATTTTTACGTTGTCTGTAGAGCTGTTCCACATAGAGGAGGACATTTACCAAATGAAATCGAAAATGAAATCGATATTGAAATGGGCAATTATCATACTTATTTTAGGCGGCATCAGCTTTGGATTGTATCGTTTTGCTAACCCACCAAAGCCAGAGCTTCCGATGGACAATGCGGGTGCAATTACCTTCCCCGTTACGAAGGAAACACTTGTGAACCATATCGAAGTAAAGGGAAAGTCATCCTACGAGAAGGAAACGATCGTATACGCACCATTCGGTGCAGAAGTGAAGGAATGGGCAGTGAAGGACGGGCAGCAGGTGAAGAAGGGCG
>NZ_JMDX01000530.1:0-765 GCF_000935845.1 Paenibacillus sp. E194 | reverse complement strand
CGCACGCCGCTTCCATCTGGTTTAGGGATCTCCTTGCGCCGCACCGGGCTTGGTTTATATTTCCCATCCCGGATACTTTGCAAGAGTTCGTCTCTGTTATCTCGCAGCCACGGTAGTGCCGCCTCGACGGTCATTCCGTCGATTCCCGGAGCCCCGTTGTTGCTTTTGACCTGCTTGTAGGCTCTATTCAGGTTGTCCCTGTTTAGTATCTTTTCAAGCAGGTCGTTTGCACCGTCTCTTTCTCTACCTTCCCGAACTTCGATGCTCCGCGCTCCTGCATACCCTTCGCGTTCCACGCTATCTCTTTGCCGGCAGCCCTTTCGGTATTCTGCTTTCATCGCATCGACTCTCCTTTCAGTCTGTACTCGAGACTACGATTGTTCAGCCCTTCCGCTCACCGCTGTTGCGGCTCGCGTACTATGGCGTCTGCTGACTTCTCACCGCAAGCTTTACTCCGTCTTTCGGATTTTTTTTCCTACTCCACGTCTGTGAGATCTCCCCGGGTAAGAGCGATAACTTTCCCCTCATCCATCTGCCACATCTACATGATGGGATTCGGGCAGTATTGGACTTTGCTTTGCATTGCAAGCTCGTCCGTCCCAGCATGCCTTATATGTGATTTCTGTTCGTCAGACCGAGGGTTTGCCTCCGGCTTCCTTCAGATTCGGCCTCACGACCGACACCCTTGCCTTCAGCTAACAGTTCCTACTGCCAAGCCTGTAGTGGACTTTCACCACCTAGTTATCGCCCATGCCGGGCGCACAA
>NZ_JMDX01000529.1:0-772 GCF_000935845.1 Paenibacillus sp. E194 | reverse complement strand
GCGCATGCACCGTTGCTCCCGCCTGCAGTTCCACCGCCGTATCGTTGAATGTCACCAGCAGCTCTCCCCGCTCGTCAGCCGTCAACACCTCGATGCTTCCCAGCTTCGCTTGCGGATGACGGATCGTTTGACGCAGCAGCTCGGTGAAGTGACCCACCCAGCGCTCGATCGTCGTCCGTTCGAATAGTTTGGACGCATATTCCAGGGTGCATCGCATCCCCTGCTCGTGTTCGCTGACCGACAGCGTCAAGTCGAATTTCGCTGCTCCGCTCTCGATCGGATACGGCGTCCATTGCAGCCCCGCCAGCTCCAAATCGGCCTGCTCGGTGTTTTGCAGCACCAGCATGGCATCGAACAACGGATTGCGGCTCATATCCCGCTGCTTTATAACCTGCTCCACCAGTTCCTCGAATGGGTAGTCTCCATGCTCCAAGGCACCTAGCGCCGTCTGCTTCACTTCCTGCAAGTAAGCCGAGAACGGCTTTTCTCCGGACGGGTTCATGCGCAGCGCCAGCGTGTTCACAAACATGCCCATCATTCCTTGCAGATCCGCATGGGAACGTCCAGCGATCGACGTACCGACGATCACTTCTTCTTGACCACTTAACCGCCCTAGCAGAGCGCTGTATGCGGCCAGCAGCACCATGTACACGGTCGCGCCATTTTCCCGCGACAGTTCTCTGATAGCTTCCGCCAGCACGCTGTCCAGCTCGAACTCCACCCGATCCCCCTCGAAGCTGCGCAACGCCGGGCGCGGAGCATCCGTCGGCAG
>NZ_JMDX01000528.1:0-775 GCF_000935845.1 Paenibacillus sp. E194 | reverse complement strand
ATGCGGCTCGGGTTTGAAGGCGGTCATCATGGCTGCGCAGGCCATCAAGGCTGATGATGCAGATCTCATTGTTGCGGGCGGCATGGAAAATATGTCGCTTGCACCTTATGTATTGGCGCAGGGAAGAACGGGATACCGGCTTGGGAATGGGGTAGTTGAGGACAGCATCCTCAAAGACGGACTTACCTGTTCGATATGTGACATTCATATGGGCAAAACTGCGGAAAATATTGCGGCGAAATATGGAATTGCGCGAGAAGAGCAAGATGCCTTCGCTCTGACGAGTCAACAGCGGGCTAGCGAGGCATGGGAGCGCAGTGAGTTCTCCGCTGAAATCGTGCCGGTGGAGATTCGAACCAAGAAGGGGTTGGCGACAATTGAAGCCGATGAGCATTTCCGTCCTGATGTGACGTCTGCTGCCCTGGCCCGACTCAAGCCTGCATTCCAGCCAGACGGCACGGTAACAGCCGGAAATGCTTCCGGCATTAACGATGGGGCGGCAGCGCTAGTGGTCTGCTCTGGGCGTATGGCGAAGCAGCTTGGGCTGTCCGTGCTGGCGCGCGTCCGCGGCTATGCCTGCACCGGCGTGGACCCAGCCTTTATGGGCATGGGCCCTGTATCAGCCGCGCAGGCGGCGGTAAAGAAGGCGGGCATGTCGCTGGCGGATATTGACCTGGCGGAAATAAATGAAGCTTTCGCCGCCCAATCGATTGCCGTCATCAATGAGCTTGGGATCGATCCAGCAATCGTCAATGTGAACGGCGGCGCCATTGCA
>NZ_JMDX01000527.1:0-794 GCF_000935845.1 Paenibacillus sp. E194 | reverse complement strand
AGGCCACTGAAAAAGTCCATCTCATGTTAAAGGTACAGCCCCCCAAGAAAATTGAGGAAGCTGTACCTTTTTTCGCTTATAATGAAAGCATCATGGAGAGCGGGTGAGCGAGATGATTCGTCAACAACAAACCTTGGTTCTGAGTCCTTATGTGGCATTGTACGACATCGTCGTGCCGAAGGACAACATGCTCCGTCAAATTAATGAACTGGTGGACTTCACCTTTATATATGAGGAACTGGAAGAAAAATATTGTTTGGATAATGGACGCAACGCCATCGACCCCATCCGCATGTTTAAATACTTACTGTTGAAAGCTATCTTTGAACTGTCTGACGTAGATATTGTCGAGCGTTCGAAGTACGACATGTCATTTAAATATTTCCTCGGCATGGCGCCGGAAGACTCGGTAATCGACCCGAGTTCCCTGACGAAATTCCGTAAATTGCGATTGAAAGACATAAATCTGCTCGACATGCTCATCGGTCAAACAGTAGCCCTTGCAATCGAGCAGGATATCTTAAAGAGTACCTCTATCATCGTAGATGCTACACATACGAAAGCACGTTACAACCAGAAGTCACCGCAAGAAATCCTACAAGACCGTGCTCGAAAGCTGCGTAAGGTTGTTTACAGCATGGACGAGTCGGTCAAAACAAAGATGCCAGCGAAGAACATGAACAACGTGCTTGAAGACGAAATCGCATACTGCCAAAAGCTTGTTGCCTTTATTGAAAAGGAATCTGGAATCGCACAGGTGCCAAAAGTTCTGGAACCGCTTAATCTTCTGAGAG
>NZ_JMDX01000526.1:0-814 GCF_000935845.1 Paenibacillus sp. E194 | reverse complement strand
GAGTGTTACGGCACAATCGATATTGCGGCTGCTGCCAAGCCCACCTAGCAAGGTCAAGCAAGGCGAGATACGCTTCAAGGGAAATGATCTGCTGAAGCTGAAAGAACGTGACATGCAAACGATTCGTGGTAAAGACATCGGCATGATCTTCCAAGATCCGATGACATCATTAAATCCGACGATGACGATAGGTCGACAGATTACTGAGGTATTAATGAAGCATCAACAGATGAGCGCTTCACAAGCGAAGACACGGGCTATCGAGATGCTGTCTATGGTTGGCATTCCGAATCCAGCTTCCCGCTTCCAGCAATACCCGCATGAATTCTCGGGCGGAATGCGCCAGCGCGCGATGATTGCCATTGCACTTGCCTGCAAACCATCCCTGCTAATCGCAGATGAACCGACTACAGCGCTTGACGTAACCATACAAGCTCAAATCTTACGCGTTATGAAGCAGCTGCAGCAGGAGATGGGCACATCCATTATATTAATTACACATGATCTCGGAATTGTCGCTGATCTATGCGACCGAGTCATTGTTATGTATGCTGGTAAAATTGTTGAGACCGGCACGAAATGGGATATATTCAAAAATCCACAGCATCCTTATACGAAGGGCTTGCTCCGTTCCTTGCCTCGTCTGGATCAGAAGAAAGATGAGCCGCTTATTCCGATTTACGGCACACCGCCAGATCTGATTAAGCCGCCAGCAGGGTGCGGGTTCTGCGCTCGCTGCAATGAAGCGATGGAAGTCTGCATGTCCTACGATCCAGAAGTAACGAAGGTAGGCGATTCGCATCAAGCGAAATGC
>NZ_JMDX01000525.1:0-843 GCF_000935845.1 Paenibacillus sp. E194 | reverse complement strand
CCAAGCAGAGATTCCTTTACATGTCCTGTTTGATGCGCCTACTGTTGCGGCTTTAACCGCCAAGCTTGAAGACATGGGAATGACGGAAATGGAATCGGAAACGGAAATGGATCCAGTTCTCCTGTCCGAACTTCTGACCGAGCTGGAAAACTTGCCAGAAGAAGAACGAGAAGCTGTTATGCGCGAACTGCCCCATAAGGAGGATGCATGGGTATGACGGATTTGCGGGATCGTTTAGCCTCGTTATCTCCCGAGCAGCAAAGAATGTTGGCAGCCCGGCTGGCCAAGGACAAGGCACCGCGCAAACCGCCCATTAAGCCGCAGTCAAGGAAGCCCGCTGGATCCGTTATGTCATTTGCTCAACAACGATTATGGCTGCTTCATCAGCTTGAACCGGGCATGAATCATTATCATATTCCGTTAGCGTTCGAATGTATCGGGGAGTTGGACATAACGGCCATACAGTGGGCGTGGATCGAAGTCATCCGCCGCCACGAATCATTGAGAACGCGCTTTTCAACGATGGAAAATGCGCCAGTACAAATTATTGAGCCGATCGACACCGTTCAACCAATGAAAGAATTCGATTTGTTCGCAGATGATCGCGTCGAGGACAAATACCTGGAAGCTCGCCGTATAATCCATGAAGAGGCAGCCAAGCCGTTTGACTTGGAACATGGGCATCCGTGCCGGAGCTTGCTTGTCAAAACCGGCAAACAGGAGAATTTTCTCCTGTTTGCCTTCCATCATATCGTGTTTGATGGTTGGTCTCTGGGCGTATTTCAACAGGAGCTGCTAACGTTCTATTCCTGCTATTCGCAGGGAAAGCCGTCTCCCCTGCCT
>NZ_JMDX01000524.1:0-887 GCF_000935845.1 Paenibacillus sp. E194 | reverse complement strand
TTATGCGCTGTGGCAGGAACAGCTGCTTGGAAGCACCGATCAAGCGGACAGTCTGATCGCGCGCCAGCTCGATTACTGGACGGAAGCTCTGAAGGGATTGCCAGAGGAGATGGAGCTGCCTACCGATTATCCGAGACCTGCGGCGACTAGCCATAAGGGAGGCACCGTCCAGCTGCAAATTGATCCCGTACTGCATGATCGGCTGACAGAGCTTGCACGAGGCAATCGGGCCAGCTTGTTCATGGTGCTGCAGGCTGCGTTGGCCGTGCTGTTCACCCGACTTGGAGCGGGCAATGATATTCCGCTTGGAAGCCCGATCTCTGGCCGTAATGATGATGCGCTTGATGGTTTGATTGGTCTGTTTATCAATACACTTGTCGTTCGCACTGACACGTCGGGCAATCCAGGCTTCGAAGAACTGTTGTCCAGAGTACGCAAGGTCAGTTTGGAGGCGTATGAGCATCAGGATGTGCCTTTCGAGCGCCTTGTGGAAATATTGAATCCGGTTCGCTCGCGTGCTAGGCATCCGCTATTCCAAATCATGCTCGTGCTGCAAAATACACCGGAAGCGTCGCTGAAATTCCCAGGCTTATCGTCAAGCCTACAGCTTGAGAGCGTGGGTACGGCGAAGTTCGATTTAACTTGGGAATTGAATGAGCGTCGCAACGCAGATGGAGCGCCGGATGGTCTGGAGGGGATTGTGGAGTTCAGCGTAGATCTGTTCAAGCGCGATACGGTTGAGATGCTAGCTGCGCGTTATGTGCGCATATTGGAAAGCGTCGCCTCAGAACCAAGCAAACCGATTGGAGAAATTGATATATTACTGCCAGAGGAGCGGCACGATCTAGCGAATGATTGGCTGGCATGGAGTTCATCTGACCCAGATG
>NZ_JMDX01000523.1:0-888 GCF_000935845.1 Paenibacillus sp. E194 | reverse complement strand
ATTCGTTATCGCATGTGAAGAATTTGAATTACGTTTAAAGAAATAAATGAAGTAGTCGACGTTACACGAAAGACTAAGAGAACAAATCGAAGCAATCAACTTAAATGGATAACATCTAGGGTTAGTCATGATCATACTCCTATGGATAAAGTTCAATAGTCAGGCCGTAAGTCAGCGGGTTATCCGATGATTTACGGCTGTTCATGTTATTCGTAAATGTGAACATTGAACAACGTATTCATTAATACAATGATGAATAGATACTCAGTTTTTTGTAAGCGCTTAACTATTTATATTGAATAATTTTACAAAATACATCCAAAAGTCTGGAGGTGGCTTTGCATGAAGCTTTTGGCCGCTGTAACCGTTCCGAGCGTCAGACGTCACAAGAAGAAACGCTGGCCGCGCGTTACCGGAATCATTGTTTTGGTAATCGTTCTTTTGCTTGCCTGCGCTGGGGGATACGTATATTGGTTCGTGAATAAAAGTCTGCCTGTCGTGCAAGGGAAACTCAATATTTCTGGACTGGAAAAGGAAGTAACGGTATGGAGGGATGCTTCTGGCGTTCCGCATATCGAGGCGCAAAACGAACATGATCTCTACATGGCTCAAGGTTATGTAACGGCGCAGGATCGCATGTTCCAGATGGATTTGAGCCGCAGGCAGGCTTCCGGGCAGCTTAGTGAAGTGGTGGGGACTAAGGCTATCGACCGCGATAAATTTTTCCGTGCGTTCAGTTTGCGGCGTGCGGCAGAGGTTTCTCTTGGCGCTTACTCAAAAGAGTCCCGACAGGTGCTGCAATGGTATGCGGATGGTGTCAACAAGTACATCAAACATGCTAAAGACGCCAGTTCACTACCGGTCGAATTTGCGATTCTGGGGTATGAA
>NZ_JMDX01000522.1:0-900 GCF_000935845.1 Paenibacillus sp. E194 | reverse complement strand
GACGCAAGTCGGATTGCCTTTATTTGCGGGTGCAGCAGAACAATTCGGATTTATCGAGAAGCTGAACGATCTCTTTGATGAGATGAAGCGGTATCGAGTAGAGTCCAGTGAAGTTGAGGAGCATCTTGCTTTTTTGGACGCTCACATGACAGGACAACCGCTGTTATCCGCGAAGCTTCGCGACATTTCCAGCATCCTGCATGAGTTTGAATCGGAATTGGCTGGTCGTTACTTGGATGGGGAAGACGTGCTTGCTCGATTGTCCGAGGGCGTTGCAGCATCGGAGTACGTGAAGAGAGCTGATATTTGGATTGACGGGTTTCACGGATTTACCCCACAAGAATATGCGGTTCTCGCTTCGCTCATTCTCCATGCGCCGAATGTAAGTGTGACGCTGTGTTTGGATAAGGCTTACGCGCTTGGCGAAGTTCCGCATGAGCTGAATTTGTTCCATCCGACGGCTACTACCATGCTGAAGCTGCTAGAGATGGCCGATACGCTTGGCGTGGACATTGGGAGCATAAAGCATCTTGACTCGAAGGAAGCGCCACTTCCTCGTTATACAGCTTCTCCGAAGCTTGCTCATCTGGAGCGTCATTTTGAACGCAAAGTGCCCTATCGTGCGCCTGAAGTTAATGTGACGAGCAAGGAAAGCCATGCGTCCGATCACGATACGAAGCGAGAGGTTACGGTGCAGGCGGCAGTACATCGCCGCGCCGAGGTTGAAGCGGTTGCTGGGGAAATGCTGCGGCGTGTGCGCAACGAGCAGGTACGCTGGCGGGACATGGCGGTAATGGTGCGGAACATTGCACATTATGGAGAGCTGATTGATACGGTATTCACCGAGGCGGGGATTCCCTATTTTACGGATCAGAAAGAAAATCAGTACTGCATCATCCA
>NZ_JMDX01000521.1:0-908 GCF_000935845.1 Paenibacillus sp. E194 | reverse complement strand
AAAATAAAATAGCCCACTGACCGTAATAAGTCGGTGGGCTATTTGTTGTCCACAAATCATCCACAATTACTAACCTCATACGGGGATAACTTATAATGACAATACAATATTGGTTATCCACAAGTGTATAAGTTGTTATTTCTACTATATTATAGAACTCCATCCACATCAAGCTGTTGATACTTCATCATATCCGGGGACAATTGCATTTTTCTCTTGTTAGGTATATCTGAAGTACCCAGGCTTCACTATTATTTTTTATGGAAATTCCAATGTTATTCACAGATTTAAATGATTCGTAGATTATTGGTGCTTATTACTATAAATAGTCCAATGTGATCGGATGTGAAAATGTGAATTGTGTTTAATGAAGGAATACAACTTAGTTGATTATTTAAGACAATTGAATCTGAATAGAGGATCGATGTCCTTTGATTGTAGTAGAGAAAGTTAGGATGGCTTCATATATTGAACCTACCATTAGAAGATTCCCATTTATAGAACCTATAGAAGACTCTCATTATATCCTTTTCTGTATGAGCCTCTTCTAATATGTGTACTTTTCTAACTTATGCCGGAGTCGTTGGTTATGCAGGGGAACTATCGGTTATCACGTCATTAGCAGCACCGTATCTAATTGATGCCACTGTGGGATGCTAATCAGTAATCAGTGACCATTCTATTGGTGGCTACCCAGTATAGGGTTTTCTGTTGTATCTAAAAATGTGCTTGCACATTTTTAATGCATGTGGTATATTATTATTCCTGCCTCACTAAGAGGTGGGTAGTAACAAATGAAAACAACTTAAAAAGAAGTTGAAAAAAAGTTGTTGACTTCGGATGAACGAAGTGATAAGATATAAAAGTCGCCGCTGATGAGGCGGTGAGAAAAAGAAAGTAACTAAGAG
>NZ_JMDX01000520.1:0-937 GCF_000935845.1 Paenibacillus sp. E194 | reverse complement strand
GCAGCCGATTGCTCTACGTCATCTATACGTCAGGTACGACCGGGAAGCCGAAGGGCGTTATGTTGGAGCATGGCAACCTCGTGAACCTGATCATGCATCAATACGAGCGTACATCCATTCCATTTGGCAAGCAGGTGCTGCAGTATGCGTCGTACAGCTTTGATGTGAGTTATCAGGAAATCTTTTCTACGTTGCTGGCGGGTGGAACGCTGCATGTGATCGATGAGGACATGCGCCAAAATCCGACTGCGCTATTCCGCTATGTGGAGGAACGAGGCATTCCAACCTTGCTGCTGCCGTCGTCGTTCGTCAAATTCGTGTGGAACGATCCGGCCTACGAAGCGAGTTGGCCAACGTGCGTGCAGCATCTGATAACGGCGGGAGAGGCGCTGATTGTCGGTCCGGCGCTGCAGCGCTACTTGCAGGAGCAGGGCGTCACGCTGCACAATCATTACGGCCCTTCGGAGACGCATGTAGCGACCACGTACACGATGATGCCGCAAGAGCCGATGACGACGCTGCCGCCGATCGGCAAGCCGATCAGCAACTCGTCCGTGTACATTTTGGACGGGCTCGGACAGCTGCAGCCGATCGGCGTAGTGGGCGAGCTGTATATCGGAGGTGCTTGTGTCGGCAGAGGCTACTTGCATCAGCCGGGCTGGACGCAGGAGAAATTCCTGGCCAACCCATGGCTGAAAGGAACGCGGATGTATCGGACCGGGGACCGTGTCCGCTGGTTGGCTGATGGCAACCTGGAGTATTTGGGCCGTATCGACCATCAGGTGAAGATCCGCGGCTACCGGATCGAACCGGGCGAGATCGAAACCAGACTGTTAGCGTTGGAAGGAATTCGAGAGGCGGCCGTAGTCGCGCTGCCAGATGAGCGAGGCAGCCATGAGCTGTGCGCGTATGTGGCAGGCGAACGCGAATTTACATT
>NZ_JMDX01000519.1:0-952 GCF_000935845.1 Paenibacillus sp. E194 | reverse complement strand
TTATTCTCGGTATTGGCGTGGGGCTCGTCATTCGCTATGGTGGTTCTTTGGACGGTACAGAGATTATAGCAATTTTGCTTAACAAACGTTCTCCCTTCTCCGTTGGCGAGATCATTATGTTCTTCAACTTGTTCATACTCACGAGTGCGGGCTTCGTATTTGGCTGGGATCGTGCGATGTATTCCCTCATTGCCTATTACATTGCATATAAAATGATCGATATTACCGTTGAGGGATTGAACGATTCGAAGGCGGTATGGATTATTAGTGACAATCACAAGGAAATCGGCGATGCGCTGCTTAGACGTCTCGGTCGGGGCGTTACGTATATGAAAGGCGAGGGCGGCTTCTCCGGAGATGAGAAGAAAGTGATTTTCACCGTCATTACCCGATTGGAGGAAGCGAAACTCAAGGGGATCGTAGAGGAGCATGATGAGCATGCGTTTCTTGCAATCGGCAACATTCATGACGTTAAGGGTGGCAGATTTAAGAAAAAGGACATTCATTAAGCAGTAAAAGATAGGACGAAGTTCATAAGTCTGTGAGCAGGGTCGCGAAATATGTTTCAAAGGAACTATTTTCAATGCCATACGTATAAGTTAATATATACTGGGTAATTTTAGCTCGCTTATTATGATGAATAGGGGTTGAAGAGATTGAAGAGAGGTTTAAAAGGGGCATTAGCGCTCATATTTGCTTTAGCACTAATTATTACGGGGTGTGGAGCCAAGTCTAGTCCGAAGGAATTAATTGAAGGTTCTCTAGGTAAGTCCTTCGATATGAAGTCCTATGCATTCAATACATCGATTAAGCTTGAAGATCTTCAAGTGGATAATGGTTCAGCAATGGATCCAAATGCACAGATGGTTTTGAACATGATGAAAAATGCTGAGCTTAGTGTAAATGGCGTAGTACAACAAGAGCCTATGAAGATGGAAGCGAATCTCGAAAT
>NZ_JMDX01000518.1:0-967 GCF_000935845.1 Paenibacillus sp. E194 | reverse complement strand
CTTTTAGAAGATTAAGCGGCTCCAGAACTTTTGGCACCTGTGCGATTCCAGATCCCTTTTCAATAAAGGCGACAAGCTTTTGGCAGTATGCGATTTCGTCTTCAAGTACGTTGTTCATGTTCTTCGCTGGCATCTTTGTTTTGACCGACTCGTCCATGCTGTAAACAACCTTACGCAGCTTTCGAGCACGGTCTTGTAGGATTTCTTGCGGTGACTTCTGGTTGTAACGCGCTTTCGTATGTGTAGCATCTACGATGATAGAGGTACTCTTTAAGATATCTTGCTCGATTGCAAGGGCTACTGTCTGACCGATGAGCATGTCGAGCAGATTCATGTCTTTCAATCGCAATTTGCGGAATTTCGTCAGGGAACTCGGGTCGATTACCGAGTCTTCTGGTGCCATTCCGAGGAAATATTTAAATGACATGTCGTACTTCGAACGCTCGACAATATCTACGTCAGACAGTTCAAAGATAGCTTTCAACAGTAAGTATATAAACATGCGAATGGGGTCGATGGCGTTGCGTCCATTATCCAAACAATATTTTGCTTCCAGTTCCCCGTATATGAAGGTGAAGTCCACCAGTTCATTAATTTGACGGAGCATGTTGTCCTTCGGCACGACGATGTCATACAAAGCCGCATAAGGACTCAGAACCAAGGTTTGTTGTTGACGAATCATCTCGCTCACCCGCTCTCCATGATGCTTTCATTATAAGCGAAAAAAGGTACAGCTTCCTCAATTTTCTTGAGGAAGCTGTACCTTTAACATAAGATGGACTTTTTCAGTGGCCTCGAATTCATCAGGAGTCATCTTTTTTAATGTCCATTGGTAGCGTTCAGAATTGTAGTGGGTCATGTACTCATTGACCCGTAGACGGAGCTCTTTAAGAGATTTACAGTCCTTGTAGTTAAGCTCATCCTTCATATGACCAAAGAACGTCTCCATGGACGCATTGTCCCAGCA
>NZ_JMDX01000517.1:0-986 GCF_000935845.1 Paenibacillus sp. E194 | reverse complement strand
CCTGAAAGTGGTGTTGCTGGCGTGGGCGATGGAGAAGTAACGAATTATCCTTACTGCATCTAACGGCGGAGAGACGAACTCCGAGAAATCCCAACGCACGACCAATTACGATGTGAATCGGATATCGAACACGATTGAAGCAAGTCCATATGCTGTTAAAGATTTAACCATTCATGCAGCAATCGACTCAGATCAAATGCAACAAGATCGAGTGCAGCAAGTCGAAAAGGTGCTGCGCAGTATTGTTGCCACTCAATTAAGAGATTCAGGTGTTACATATACAGACGTTGATCTGACGCAAAAAGTTTCTGTCATGACTCAAAATGGTTCTAAAGATGGAGTCGTGTCGGACAATCAGTCGATTCCGAACTGGGTATGGTATGGCGCGGGTGCGCTTGGATTACTAGCTGTGGCAGGAGGAATTACCTACGCGGTCGTCCGCAAACGCAGACAAGAAGAGGAAGAAGAATATTACGAGACCGAAATGTCTGGTCCGTCTCAACTCGAACTTCCTTCTATTGACTTAGAGAATTTGACTGGCGAGCATCAGGTGCGCAAACAGCTGGAATCGCTAGCGAAGAAGAAACCGGATGAATTTGTTAAATTGCTGCGCACATGGCTAGTAGAGGAATCGAGGTGAGCGGAATGGTCAAAGGCGGATTAACAGGCAGACAGAAGGCGGCGATTTTGCTCATAACGCTCGGGCCGGAAGTGTCAGCTCAAATATTCAAGCATCTTAGGGATGAAGAAATTGAGCAGCTTACGCTCGAAATTGCAAATGTACGCAAAGTAGATGCAGCGGAAAAAGAAGCGGTAATGAGCGAATTTCACCAAATTTGCCTAGCACAGGAATATATATCGCAAGGCGGTATTACATACGCAAAAGAAATTTTGGAGAAGGCACTCGGACAGCAGAAGGCGCTGGATATTATTAATCGCCTGACAGCAACGCTGCAGGTGAGACCGTTTGACTTCGCACGCAAGGC
>NZ_JMDX01000516.1:0-1012 GCF_000935845.1 Paenibacillus sp. E194 | reverse complement strand
AAACAATAAGTTAATCGGAAGTGATGTGCCATTCGAACATGGCGGAAACTCGGATTGGCCGAGTGTACATGTAAAAGCAAAACCTCCAGTAAATACGGTACGGGCAAGGGTGCATTTTAATATCCTAGCTGTAGAAGATAACGCATCAGGGACATTAATTGTAGATTCCGTAACGCTTCAAAGTAAAAAGTAGCACGAAAGAACGATTGTAATGTCATACAGTAAAGAAAGTATAAAAGAAAGGTGATCGTAAAATGAATGAATGCATAAAAAGAGTGACTTATCTTTTTCTTATAAGCATGTTCTACTTTACAATTTCATGTGACAGCTATGTGATGGCTGGTATATCTCGTGATTTAAACGATTTTAGTTACGTTATAGAGTCGTTCGAAAGAGGAGACCTGAATCAAACAAATTACGTAGCGGGAGCCGGTAGAATAACAAGTAATCCACTGCAAGTCATCACGGGAAAGCATTCTGTGTACGTGGAATCCTCTCCACAAGAAGAGTGGAAAGATGCGATTTATACTAACGCGAATAAAGTACATTTTGAAAAAAATACAACCTATGCGGTGACGTTTTCTTATAAGAGCATCGTAGAGTCTGTACAAGGAAATAATGGTTACTTTTATTTTACGGCCAGGGGGGAGACTCGGATGATAAAAGCGATAAAGGGTGGACGGAATGGACAGGACAAGCGGGCAAGATGGGAACGAAGACGATCACCTTTAAAACAGGCGAGGAAGAGAACTATTTTCTAATATGGGGAATCCATAACGGAGGGGCATTATCCTTAGATGATATAAGTATTAAGAAGTTGAGTGAGTCGTTTGAAAGAGGAGACTTGAACCAAACAAATTACATAGCGGGAGCCGGTAGAATAACAAGTGATCCACTGCAAGTCATCACGGGAAAGCATTCTGTGTACGTGGAATCCTCACCAAAAGAAGAGTGGAAAGATGCGATTTATACCAATACAAATAAAGTTCATTTTGAAAAGAACACAACCTAT
>NZ_JMDX01000515.1:0-1019 GCF_000935845.1 Paenibacillus sp. E194 | reverse complement strand
TCGCTCCGGTCTCTGCAGCAATTCGCTGCAAGCTTGCAGTCACCTCTGAACTAACATCAAAGGTAATATCGTCTCCTTCGAAGCTCTGCACTGCAGGGCGCGCATAATCCGTCGGCAGCTCCAATACCGGGATATCGCCCGTAAACGTCTCCATCCAGAACGCTTCCTGCTTCTGCATTGTCTCGCTTTGGGCCAGCGACTGCTGCCACGCTGCATAATCTTTGTATTGAATCCGCAGCTCCGGCAAGCTATCTCCTTCATACAAGCGCGCAAATTCCTGAACAAGCACGTTCATCGAAACCCCGTCGGAAATAATATGATGCATATCGAACAGGAGCAGATGATGGTTCTCTTCCACTTCGATCAGTCCTACACGCAATAGCGGCGCTTGCTCCAAATCAAACGGACGCACGAACGACTCCACCTGCTTGGCCATATCCGCGATACGTTCCGCCTCCGACGGCTCCCCGGCTCCCTGTGAAGTTTCTGCCTTAAACATACGGCTTTCGACCTGCGTCAGACGCTTCCTCTCAACCACGAAAGGCACCTGATCGTGCACGCGCTGCACCGGCTCTCCATCCACCATCTCAAACGAGGTGCGCAGCGATTCATGGCGCGCAATCAATGCGCGGAACGCTTGCTCCAGCCGCTCCGTAGCGAGTGGCCCTTCTACCGCATATACCCCCGGCATATTGTAACCGAGCGAAGCACCCCTCAATTGGTTCAGGATATACATCCGTTTCTGAGCAGAGGAGAGCGGATAATACGCTCTTGCTTCCACCGGCTCGATCGACGCATACAGCTGCTGCTCCATCCCCGCAACCGCCTGCGCCAGTTGTTCCAGCGTCGGCACCTGGAAGATGATCCGCAGCGGTACGTTTACATTCAATTCCTTATGCATCCGAGCCATCAGCATCGTCGCTTTCAACGAGTGGCCTCCAAGATCGAAGAAGTTGTCCTTCACCCCGACCTTTTCCACGCCGAGAACGCTTTGCCAAATGCCCGCCAACCGGTTCTCC
>NZ_JMDX01000514.1:0-1047 GCF_000935845.1 Paenibacillus sp. E194 | reverse complement strand
CCCGGCTCGTGCTTCCGCTCGGCGGAAGCGGGGATAGCGACAGCCGCAGGACGATACGCCGCGATGTGCACCGTAAGTTCTACGCGGAGGAGGGCGGCCTGCTTGAGCTCAACCGCATCTTGCGGAAGGTGAGCAGCGATATCGCGGAGTACGGCCGCCTCTATGCTTCGTTCGACCGGATTCATCTGGCGGTCATTACGCGGGCCGATGATCCGCTCACTGTGCTGGTGCCGGAAATTACGCTGCTGGCGGAAGCGATTTTTCAGCAATCATTCAAGTCGGTGCAGACGGATTTGTACGCGCTCATCAGCGAGCGGGAACAAGCCGAATCCTTCGGCTATGCCAACTCGGCGGGAGTCGCGTTCCTGCGTGAGCTCGATTATATGCAGAGTCCGGACTACTCGTTCTCGGCCCCGCTGCATGTGACGGAAGACAGGATTGCGATCGAGGTGACGCATCCCGCTTCGCCGTTATTCGATCTCGTCTATGTGCTGACGGACAAAAATGAACGCGGCATGTCATCCTTCGACGAAGAAGACAATTACGAGATCATTTGCCATATGAACCTGTTGAAAAACCGGAAGCGGATCGACTCGGCTGGGGCGCATGGAATGGATAGCTACAACAACACCTCCCTGCGCAACAATCTGATGACCGAATCCGGCCGGATCGGGTTCGTCTCGGCGGGCTTCTCGAAGGTGAAGCGCCCGAATCATTCGATAGCGCTCGCTGTGCTGTACCATTTCTGCCGGGAGCTGACCGAGCGGATGAAGGGCGGGCCCGAGCGAACGGCCGCGGAAAAGCTTGCTTGGTTCGGACTGAACACGGAAGCGATAGAGGCCCAGGTCGATCAGACGGTCCCGGCTGCGGAGCGGCTCGGCGACATGAACGGCTTGATGACGCATGGCATCAGCTTCAGCCAGCTGAAGCGCATGACGCATGGCATCAGCTTCAGCCAGCTGAAGCGCATGACGCTGCGCGAAGCAGAGGAAGCGCTGTTCGGCAGCGGCTGCACCGCTTTTTTCCGGGAGAACTTTGAACGGGCCG
>NZ_JMDX01000513.1:0-1062 GCF_000935845.1 Paenibacillus sp. E194 | reverse complement strand
GTCAATTTGCGTTGCTGCCGCAGCGCTGGAATAAATAACAAATCAAGGTAAAGGAGGCGTCGTCATGACTCAAGCAAGCGGACATGTGCAGGAGACCGATGAGCGTTATGCGACGCTTCTCAATAATGCAGGGGCTGTTCGCGCCTTGTGCGCAGCAGTCGAAGGAACGCTGGGTCCCAAGGGGCTTGATGTCATGCTCGTTGGGGGTGACGGCGAGGTCATTATTACGAATGACGGGGTTACGATCCTAGAGAAGATGGACGTATCCCACCCGGCTGCCAAGCTGCTCATTCAAGTAGCGCGTGCACAGCAGCATGAGGTAGGCGATGGCACGACTACGGCTACCGTCCTTGCAGGTGCATTGGTACAAGAGGGAGTAGCCCAAGTCACACGCGGTGTTCCAGCCGCTAAGGTGGTTACAGGACTTATGCATGGAGTTGCGGCTGCATGCGAGGAACTTCGCCATCGCGCGGTACCGCTCAGTGGATGGAGTGATGATCGGCTCCATCGCGCTGTACATATAGCAGGACGAGAGCAGGAGGATATTGTGCAGCTCGTGCTTGAAGCCGGACAGGCGGTAGGCTGGGAACAGCTCAGGCAAACGAATTATCGGTATGCAGACAGCATTGTCGCGCACGAGAAGGCAGAGAATGAATGGTTCCACGGTGTGATGCTCAAGCAGAAGCCGCTGCAGCGGGATTGGCTGCCTGAGCGATTGAACTGCCGGGTACTCGTACTGCAGGACAGCTTAGAGCCAGTGACGCTCGATGAGCAGCTGCTGACGACGGAAGCTGGCTTCCAGCAGTATATGGCGGAACAGGCTCGTTTCATGCATATGCTCGAACAACTTAACGAGCTTGGTGTCGGATTTATCGTGCTGGAGCGCGGTATTCATCCCGATGCGGAACAATATTGTCTGGATCACGATATGATGGTCGTGCAGCGCGTTAGCCGCGAGGATATTATGCGCGTCTGCCGTCTAAGCGGTGCCAAGCCGCTGAAGCGCACAGCGCTTGCGAAGCAGCGCAGCGAGCTGGAGCCGCTGCTCGGGCGCACCGCCTG
>NZ_JMDX01000512.1:0-1069 GCF_000935845.1 Paenibacillus sp. E194 | reverse complement strand
GGCGGCGGTGCTGTACCTCGACGACGAAGCGTCGTACAGCGAGGAGCGGGCGAATGCGCCGATTGGTTCCGGCATGGTCTCCGGCAAGCTGACGGATGCTGTGGATGACGGCGATGAGACCCATCCGAATGTTGGCATGGGCAGCTTCCATGAAGCCCGTCCGGAGGATCTGGCGTACGTGATCTACACGTCGGGAACGACGGGCAAGCCGAAGGGCGTGATGATCGAGCACCGCAGCCTGGTGAACACGGCGGCGGGCTACCGGCGGGAATACAGATTGGATCAGTTCCCAGTGCGGCTGCTACAGCTCGCAAGCTTCTCGTTTGACGTGTTCGTGGGAGATATTGCGCGGACGCTGTACAACGGAGGCACGATGGTGATTGTGCCGAAGGACGACCGGATCGATCCGTCTCGTCTGCACCATTGGATGAAGCGAGAGCGGGTCACCATCTTCGAATCAACGCCGGCGCTGATCGTGCCGTTCTTAGAGTACGTGCACGAGCAGGGGCTGGATATGAGCTGGATGGAGCTGTTGATCACGAGCTCGGACAGCTGCAGCGTGGCGGATTACCGGACCTTGCAGGAACGCTTCGGCTCGTTGTTCCGGATCATCAACGCATACGGCGTGACGGAAGCGGCGATCGACTCCAGCTTCTACGACGAGGAGCTGACGAAGCTGCCGCAGACAGGCCATGTGCCGATCGGAAAAGCGTGGCTGAATGCGAAATTCTACATCGTGGACGCGCATCTGAACCCGGTGCCGGTCGGGGTGCTGGGCGAGCTGGTCATCGGCGGAGTCGGCGTGGCGCGAGGGTACTTGAACCGTCCGGAGCTGACGGAAGAGAAGTTCGTAGACAGTCCGTTCGCCGCAGGCGAGCGGCTGTACCGCACGGGAGACTTGGCGCGGTGGATGGAGGACGGCAACGTGGACTTCATTGGCCGGATCGACAACCAGGCGAAAATCCGGGGCTACCGGATTGAGACGGGCGAGATCGAGTCGCAGCTGCTGACGGGTGGAAGGCGTGCGCGAAGCGGTGGTGCTGGTTCGAAGTGATGCGAACGGGCAGAA
>NZ_JMDX01000511.1:0-1076 GCF_000935845.1 Paenibacillus sp. E194 | reverse complement strand
TCAGCAGCGCCGTATATGCCGCTAGCAGCACCATGTACATCGTCGCTCCTGTATCCGCAGCGATCCGGCGCAAGCCTGCGGTCACGTCCGAATCGAGTTCGGCGTGCACCACGTCCCCAGCAAAGCTTTGCAGCGCCGGACGCGCATAATCCGTCGGCAGCTCCAGCACCGGGATGTCGCCGGCAAATGTCTCCAGCCAGAACGCTTCCTGCTTCTGCATCGTCTCGCTTTGGGCCAGCGACTGCTGCCATGCTGCATAATCTTTGTACTGAATCCGCAGCTCCGGCAAGCGATCTCCTTCATACAGCCGCGTCAATTCCTGTACCAGCACCCCCATCGAAACTCCGTCGGAAACAATATGATGCATATCGAACAGAAGGAGATGACGGTTCGCTTCCACTTCGATCAGTCCTACCCGCAGCAGCGGCGCTTGCTCCAAGTCGAACGGTCGCACGAACGACTCCACTTGTTCGGCTAGGTCCGCTTCCGCCATTTCCCCGCTGCGCTCCATCTCCAACGGTTTCCCGGCTCCCTGTGGGATTTCTGCCTTAAATAGACGACTATTGACCTGCGTCAAATGCTTCCTCTCAACCGCAAAAGGCACCTGCTCGTGCACACGCTGCACCGGCTCTCCATCCACCATTTCAAACGAGGTTCGCAGCGATTCATGACGCACAACTAGTTCGCAGAACGCCTGCTCCAACCGCTCCGCATCGAGCGGCCCTTCTACCGCATAGATTCCCGGCATATTGTAACTAAGCTCTGCACCTTCCAGCTGGTCCAGGATGTACAGCCGCTTTTGCGCAGAGGAGACCTGATAATACGCTCTTACTTCCACCGGCTCGATCGACGCATACAACTGCTGCTCCATCCCCGCAACCGCCTGCGCCAGTTGTTCCAGCGTCGGCGCCTGGAAGATGATCCGCAGCGGTACGTTTACATTCAATTCCTTATGCATCCGAGCCATCAGCATCGTCGCTTTCAGCGAGTGGCCTCCAAGATCGAAGAAGTTGTCCTTCACCCCGACCTTTTCCACGCCGAGAACGCTTTGCCAAATGCCCGCCAACCGGTTCTCT
>NZ_JMDX01000510.1:0-1080 GCF_000935845.1 Paenibacillus sp. E194 | reverse complement strand
ACGGATTGTAATATGAAGTGCGACAGTTACCATTAAATAAAAAAATGGCTCATGATTGATTCGTGTAAAATGGAGTCACCACAACTAACCATTTAACAGGAGAAATCAATCATGAGTTACTCACATTTTAGCACAACAGAAAGAGCGAAGCTAGAGCTCCTACACGCTCAAGGCTGGTCAACAAGGGTCATTGCTCAGGAATTAGGTCGACATCATTCGAGCATTGCACGCGAATTGAACCGCAATCGGGAATCCAACATATATGAGGCTGTCGAAGCACAAATATCCTATGAACAACGTCGTAAAGGCACCAATTCCTTGGGTAAGAAAACAGCGGAGGGAATCGACTATATCAGTGAGAAACTGAAGTCTACCTGGTCACCTGAACAAATTGCTGCAAGGATGAAGCAGGAACTTCCTAAGCTTAGCGTGAGTTTCAAAACAATCTACCGCTGGCTGTATGCAGGCTTGCTCGTACAGGGTGCAGTTGAGGTGCTTCGTCATAAAGGAAAGCGGCGCAAACCTTTAGAAACACGTGGGAGATTCAATATCGGCAAGACGATCAGCCAACGCCCTAAAGAGGTGCGCAACCGTGAGAGCTTTGGGCATTGGGAGTTAGACACCGTCGTATCCAGCCGAGGCAAAAGCAAAGGTTGTGTAGCTACCTTTGCAGAGCGTAAAACTCGGTTATACCTCGCTGTAAAGATGCCCGACCGCACGGCCGCCTCTATGGAAGAAGCGTTTGACCAAGTCGCAAAGGCATACCCTAAGGCTGCCTTTCAAACAGCTACTGTGGACAGAGGAAAAGAATTTGCATGCCACAAGAAGATTGAAGAGGCACATGACATTCAAGTTTACTTTGCAGATCCTTATTCATCTTGGCAGAGAGGAACGAATGAAAACGCTAATGGCCTGCTACGAGAGTTTTTCCCTAAGGGACATGACTTTGCTACAGTTTCAGAGGAAGATTTAGCACGGGCAATTGACCTGATTAATAACCGGCCAAGAAAGTGCCTAGGCTGGAAAACAGCTTACGAATCATATATGAGTGCTCTGTCGCACTTGGCTTGACAAACCGTC
>NZ_JMDX01000509.1:0-1086 GCF_000935845.1 Paenibacillus sp. E194 | reverse complement strand
AACCATATCGAGCGAGCGTTCAGCCAGAATCGCTACCAGTTGGTCCGCTTCTACTCCCTTCTCCCGCAGCTTCCGCGCAAGGCGGTTGGATCGCTCATTCAGCTCGCGGTAGGTCAGCTGCCGCTCGTTCATGACGGCGGCCACGTTGTCCGGGTAAAGCTCCGCCTGCTCTTCGAACAAGCCATGAATCGTTTTCCCCCGCTCGAACCCGGTTTCGGTGTCATTAAATCGCTTCAGCAGCGTCTCCCTCTCGTCTGGGGACAGCACATCGGCTTGTCCAAGCTCCAGATCCGGCTGAAATAATAGCAAGGACAGTAGCCGAACAAGATGGTCGGCCGCCTGTTCTACAAATGCCCGCTCGTACCGCTGCCCGTCAAAGCTTATTTCCAGCTCAATGGAGTGGTTTTGGCGATCGAAGCGAAAAACCGTATCGGCCGCCACCCGGTTACCCAGCGGTACCGGATGAATCGGGGCGAAAGATGCAACGGTGTTGACGACCGGGAGGCCGTCCACCGTATAGTCCAGATGGAGCGGCTCCACCATTTTTGGAAAAGGCAGATGCTGATGCTCCAGCGCCTCGCCGATGGAAGCTTTGATGTCCCCGAGCAGCGTTTTCAGCGTAGTCTGGCGGCTTATGGCCGTCTTGATCACCAAGATGTCATGCGGCGGCGGAGTCCCGTCGGGGTCTGCGCTATAAGAAGGCATGCCGACCAGGACTTGGTTCTGCCCGGTATATTTGAACAGCAGGCTTTTTACTCCTGCCAAAATAATCATGTACATAGCCAAATCCGAACCGTTGGCGAGGCGAATGATTCTCTCCGAGAGTTCGCTCGGCAGAGTACGGTGAAGCAAGCCCGGCTCGGCGGCCGCAGCTTCCCCATCGGTGGATAATTTGGAGGATTGACTGTAGGGAAGGAAGCTCAGGCTGTCATCGGCGTCAAACTTGCCGCTCCAGTACCGTTCTTCCTTTTCAAATAAAGATTTCATTCGTACCTCCCCTAAAAATGAAGTAAACCATGCCCCGGCGCAGATCCGAAAAGCTTGCTTTCGGCCTGCGCGTTTATGGGCTTGGACGTTGTTCGCCGT
>NZ_JMDX01000508.1:0-1111 GCF_000935845.1 Paenibacillus sp. E194 | reverse complement strand
GTCATTGATATGAATTGCGATGCTGTATACTTCGGGGGACCTTCCTTGAACATGCGGATGATGCGCAAGGGCTACAATCTTAGCTATGAAGAAGTACGTGAAGCCGTGAACATGGCGCATGACCGCGGCAAGCGTGCCTATATTACTGTGAACAACTTGCTCAATGAAGGCGATTTGGACGAAGCGAAGCGTTACCTGACGTTCTTGAACGAGGTAGGTCCAGACGCGATTATTGCGCAAGATTTGGCCGTATTCCCACTCATCCAAGAAATGAATTTATCGAATGTACCCGTTCATTCCTCTGTCATGATGAATGTGCACAACTTAGAAATGATCGAGGCATTGAAGGAAATGGGCGTTACACGTGTTGTCGCGTCCCGTGAAATGGATCTGCATACTGCGGAGCTGCTGCAAGCGAAGACAGGCATGGAATTTGAATATTTCGTCCATGGGGACATGTGTACGGTACACGGAGCCAACTGCTTCTACAGTTCGATGTTATATGGCAATAGTGCGAATCGTGGACGCTGTATGAAGCCATGCCGCTGGGATTACCGGGTGAAGAAGGACGGCAATGTATATCCAACGGAATATCCGCTTGCGGCGAAGGATATGTACATGTATGAGCATATTCCAGAGCTGATCAAGTCGGGCATTACTTCATTCAAGCTAGAGGGACGGATGCGGGATTTGGAGTTCCTGAAGATGATTGTCAACAGCTATGGCGATGCAATCGATCGCTACATTGCGGATCCGCTTGGCTACGATCGGAAGGAGAACAGCGACACCCTGTATGAGAACCGCAAGCGCGACTTCTCGACAGCCTATGCGTTCGGCAAGCCAGGACTTGACTATATCAACACGCGCTATGAAGGAACGGGGAAATTTTATAGCACAGGTAAAGTGTTCAGTACGCCTACAGCAGAACGTGAAGTGAAACCAGAACGGGTAGAGCAGGTGCAAGACACTTTAGCAGGCATTCGTCAGCCAGAGAAGATGGGACAACCTCAATTATCCGTTCACGTTAACAATGTGGAGCAGGCGAAGACGGTGCTCGAAGCGGGTGCAGACATTGTCTATTTGACAGGAGACGTATTCCAGCCTGATGTGC
>NZ_JMDX01000507.1:0-1134 GCF_000935845.1 Paenibacillus sp. E194 | reverse complement strand
TTCCACGCCGAATGTGGCGGTAGAGAACCTGGATCTGCTGACGGTGGAAGAGCGGGAAGAACTGCTGGTGACATTCAACGATACGGCGGTGGAGCTGCCGGTGGAAGCAACCGTGCATGCGCTGTTCGAACAGCAGGCTGCACGTACGCCGGATCAACCGGCGCTTGTAAGCGGAGAGGCGGTATGGACGTACGGCGATCTGGAGGCGCGAGCCAACCGCATCGCCGGCTGGCTGCGTGCGCATGGGGTGAGAAGCGAAGACCGTGTCGGTGTGCTGCTCAGCCGTTCGCCGCAATTGATCGCAGCTCTGCTGGGCGTGCTGAAAGCCGGCGCAGCCTATGTGCCGCTGGATCCGGCGCAGCCAGCAGCACGTATCGAGGGGATGATCCAGGATGCCGGTATCCAAATCCTGCTGAGCGAAGGGACACAGGCAGAAACGGTGGTGGACTGGGAGGAAACACCGCTGCGGCATGTCCTATGCTTGGATGAGGAACGCTCCGCCAATTCGGAAATAGCCGCTGCGGCTGTCGAAGGGAAGAAGGAACATTTGGCCGCCACGGCTGCCGAAGGGCAGAAGAACTGCTCCGCCATGGTGAGGTTCGCCTCGGCGGAAGAATTGGAAACCTATTCGCCGGACTCCACGAGATCAACGGACTTACAGTCGGATGTACCGACAACGTCGATGAACAGCGCGTATGTGATCTACACATCAGGCACCACCGGCAAGCCGAAAGGCGTGGTGGTGGAGCACCGGAACGTCGTGAACTTTATCGCGGGGATGGTGCGCTCGCTGCCGTTTGTACCGTCTGCGTCGATCCTCTCGGTCACAACGGTGTCCTTTGACATCTTCGTGACCGAGAGCTGGGTACCGCTTAGCTGCGGGATGCAGATCGTTCTTGCCAGCGAAGCGGAGCTTCAGTACCCTGCACTGCTGGGCGATCTGCTGGCGGAGCATCCGGTAGAACTGATGCAGACGACGCCTTCGAGGTTGTCGATGATGCTGGCGCAGGAGTACAGCGCAGCGCAGCTGCGCCGTATACCAGCCCTGCTGATCGGCGGCGAGCCGCTGCCCGCGGCGCTGCTGAAGCAGCTTCGGGCGCAAACGAATGCGTCGCTGTACAATATGTACGGTCC
>NZ_JMDX01000506.1:0-1134 GCF_000935845.1 Paenibacillus sp. E194 | reverse complement strand
ACCTGATGATCGGCACGGCCCAAATAGTCCAGTCCTCCGCCAATCACACGCTTCGCCAAGTCTCCAGTGCGGTACATTCTGCTTCCAGGTGGACCAAATGGATCGGCCACGAATCGCTCCGCCGTCAAGCCCGGCCGGCCCCAATAGCCGCGTGCCAAGCCTGCTCCAGATACGTACATTTCTCCTGTTACGCCATACGGGACGGGCTGCAATGCATCATCCAGCACATACACCCTCAAATCCGGAATCGATCCGCCGATAAGGCTGGATGCTCCCGGAACGTCGCTATTGCGATTCAGCTCATTGAAGCTGACATGAACTGTCGTCTCCGTAATTCCGTACATATTAATAAGCCTCGGCGCATCATCCGCATGCCGTTCGTACCAGTCTCTCAGACGACCCAGCTCTAATGCCTCTCCTCCGAAGACGATATAGCGCAGCGACAGCGCTTGCCCGAGGTTCGGATGCTCCCTGTCTGCCTGCATGAGTTGATAGAAAGCAGACGGCGTCTGATTCAGCACCGTTACCCCCTCCTGCACGAGCAGACCCAGGAACTCCTCTGGCGATCTGCTGACAGCGTGAGGCACGATGACTAGTCGACCGCCATGCAGCAGCGCGCCCCATATTTCCCATACCGAGAAGTCGAAGGCATACGAATGGAACAACGTCCACACATCATCGGCGCCGAAATGGAACCAATGCTCGGTTGCGGAGAACAGCCGCATTACGTTCTGATGCGGAACAAGCACACCCTTCGGTTTGCCCGTCGATCCGGACGTATAAATAATGTAAGCCGGACTGTAAGGAGAGAGCTTGCGCCTGCACACCTGCTCTACAGGATCAGACTCGGAAGAGCTTGCTAACTGGCGCATCACTTCTGGATCATCCAGTAAGATGCACGGCACGGCCCCCATCCCTCCATCTGGGAGCTTGTCAATCGTGCGCTGATCCGTCACGATACATACAGGTCCCGCATCCTCCAACATATAGGCAAGCCGTTCCGCTGGATAATCAGGATCAAGCGGCAAGTAGGCTGCCCCTGCCTTTAATACAGCCAATACGCCGACGATCATTTCCATCGACCTTGGCAGAGCAAGCGCTACAATATGCTCTGGCCCTACCCTGTGCTCCATC
>NZ_JMDX01000505.1:0-1142 GCF_000935845.1 Paenibacillus sp. E194 | reverse complement strand
GGGCTTACGACTGTCGATGCTACTTGCCCGGATGTAACACGTACGCATGATCTCATTCGCGAGAAGACGGCGGAAGGTTACGAGGTTATTTACATCGGGAAGAAAGGACATCCGGAGCCTGAAGGGGCAATCGGTGTTGCGCCAGACAGCGTTCATTTGATTGAGCGGGAAGAAGAAGTTCAGTCGCTTCAACTGGCGACAGACAAGATTATTATTACGAACCAGACGACGATGAGCCAATGGGACATTAAGCATATTATGAATCGATTGGTTGAGAAATTCCCATCAGCCGAAATCCATAACGAAATTTGCATGGCGACACAGGTTCGTCAGGCGGCAGTGGCGGAGCAAGCGGGAGAATGCGATCTTGTTATCGTTGTCGGCGACCCGCGCAGCAATAACTCGAACCGTCTTGCTCAGGTGTCAGAGGAGATTGCCGGTACGACGGCGTACCGCATTGGAGACTTGTCTGAGCTGGATGTGGAATGGCTGCGAGGTGTTAAGAAGGTTGGGGTAACCTCCGGCGCTTCGACGCCGACGCCAATTACGAAGGAAGTCATTGCGTTCTTGGAACAGTTCGACGAGGCGGATCCAGAGACATGGGAGAAGACGCGGACGGTAAATATGAAGAAACTGCTTCCTCCTGTTCGAACGAAGTCGAAATCGTGAAGAAGCGGGCTTCGGTCCAAAGTAATGTAACTTCATTTCATGAAGTGCTGCATGTGCAATATGTATAGGAAAATGTGAGTGGCTCCTTCAAAGGAACTTAAATGCTAAGTTCCTTTGGGGGAGTTTTTTTATTTTTTCCATGAAATCATTGGAAGCCTGTCACAAAATGGAACGGTAAGATTGTTATACATATGTGAATACATACTCATAATTGTACGAAGAAGGAGAATCATCCAATGAAAACAACGATGAAATTAGTAATTGCTACATTAAGCGGCATCCTGATGTTCGGTTCTATGAGCTTCACAGTTCAGGCGGATCCATCCCAGACAGCGAGTGACACTGCAGTAACTACATCGACCGATCAGGAGCTAACATTAGAAGAACAGAATAAGCTAGTTGATAAGGAAGTAAGAAGAATAGGGCAAGAGGCTAAAAATCCGGGTGACGTGTATGTTGCTTTTTTTAGCAAG
>NZ_JMDX01000503.1:0-1146 GCF_000935845.1 Paenibacillus sp. E194 | reverse complement strand
GGGCCGTACATATTGTACAGCGACGCATTCGTTTGCGCCCGAAGCTGCTTCAGCAGTGCCGCGGGCAGCGGCTCGCCGCCAATCAACAGGGCTGGTATACGGCGCAGCTGCGCTGCGCTGTGCTCCTGCTCCAGCATCATCGACAACCTCGAAGGCGTCGTCTGCATCAGCTGTACCGGATGCACCACCAGCAAATCGCCCAGCAGCGCAGGATCCTGAAGCTCTGCTTCGCTGGCGAGAATGATCTGCATCCCGCAGCTGAGCGGTACCCAGCTCTCGGTCACGAAGATGTCGAAGGATACCGTTGTGACTGAGAGGATCGACGCAGATGGCGCAAACGGCAGCGAGCGCACCATTCCCTCGATAAAGTTCACGATGTTCCGGTGCTCCACCACCACGCCTTTCGGCTTGCCGGTGGTGCCTGATGTGTAGATCACATACGCGCTGTTTATCGGGGTTGTCTGTACATCCGTTGATCCCGTGGATGCTGGTGAATAGGCCTCCAGTTCTTCCGCGGAGGCGAATCTCACCATGGCGGAGCAGTTCCCTTCGGCATCCGTGGCGGCCAAGCGTTCCTTCTTTCCTTCAACAGCCGCAGCGGCTATTTCCGTAATGGCGGAGCGTTCCGCATCCATGCACGTAACAGCCAAACGTTCCACATCCAAGCACAGAACATGCCGCAGCGGTGTTTCCTCCCAATCTGCCAGCATTTCCGTCTGCGTCTCTTCACTTAGCAGGATACGGATACCGGCATCCTGGATCATTCCCTCGATACGTGCTGCTGGCAGTGCCGGATCCAGCGGCACATAGGCTGCTCCGGCTTTCAGCACGCCCAGCAGAGCTGCGATCAATTGCGGCGAACGGCTGAGCAGCACCCCGACGCGGTCTTCGCTTCTCACCCCGTGCGCACGCAGCCAGCTGGCGATGCGGTTGGCTTGTGCTTCCAGCTCGCCGTACGTCCATACCGCCTCTCCGCTTACGAGCGCCGGTTGCTCCGGCGTCCGTGCAGCCTGCTGTTCGAACAGCGCATGCACCGTTGCTTCCGCAGGCAGCTCCACCGCCGTATCGTTGAATGTCACCAGCAGCTCTTCCCGCTCTTCGGCCGTCAGCAGTTCCAGCTTCTCTACCACCACGTTCGGGGTGGAC
>NZ_JMDX01000502.1:0-1159 GCF_000935845.1 Paenibacillus sp. E194 | reverse complement strand
AGGGATAGGCATGATGACCATTGCGGATATAAGGCCATACATCCGTGCAGCGCATATGTATAATTACCGGGGAACACGAGAGGAACAGCTGCGCAGAGGGTACAGCTATGCATTCCACTTATTCTTGGACGGCCATGGCCACATGACGATAGATGACCAACGATATGCGGTCTCGAACGGCACGCTCATCTTTGTACGCCCTGGTCAATGGCATTCCTTCGAGCATGCACCAAATGAAACGATGAATGCATGCAATATCTATTGCGATCTCTGGGAGGCTCCCCCACCGAACCAGCCTACCTTTGCTTATGAATGGGATGAATTTGATCCAAAGTGGTTAACCGCACGGAAACCTTGCACAGAACTGGAGTCATTGCCGACCTGCATTTCGTTCCGCCCTTATCCTTACTTTATTGAGCTGATGAAGCATGTGCTTACCGCATATAATCGGCGCGGCTGCTATACGAAGCAGGCTGCATCAGCTAGTTTTTACTCCTGGCTGATTCAATGGTACGATGCAAGCAGATTGCCCAATCCTACGGATTATCGCATAGCTCGAATCTTGGAGCGAATGGACGAACATCCCGAGCAGCGGCATTCGGTTGATTACTGGTGCAGCGAATGCGGGCTGGAAAAGTCCCAATTTTATCGGCTTTTCAAGCAAGAGACAGGAGTATCACCTAAAGCGTATTTGCTGCAGGCTCGCATGAAAAAGGCGGCCGTTCTATTGATGGAAAGCCGCCAATCAATTACGGAAATCGCGCTAATGCTGGGCTACGATTCAATCCATTACTTCTCAAATCAGTTTACCTACGTGTATGGAATCAGTCCTACCTTATTCCGAACAAACAATAGTAACCAGAAAATTGATCGCTAGCATTATGATAAAAGCAGCCCTCTACCAAGTGGAGAAGAGCTGCTTTTTTAGATAACGTATTAAGCGCTTACAATTTCAGTGTGTGCACTCGCGTCCTTCGTTGTTTTTTTCTCAGCAGGGAGCGTGACAAAAATCATCAAAACGCCTGCTGCTGCAAATAGCCCAGCGAAAAGCCACGTAATGCCGGCGTAACCGAGGCTTCCAATAAATAAAGCAACAAGAGCCGGACCAACAAATGCGCTCAATCCCGCGCCCAGGTTCAAGATTGACATCGCTGCACCC
>NZ_JMDX01000501.1:0-1165 GCF_000935845.1 Paenibacillus sp. E194 | reverse complement strand
TGATTACAACCGGCTATGTGCAGGCGAACGAAGTCCATCGCTGGTTCTGTGCAGCAGATATATTCGTATGCACCTCAATATGGAATGAACCACTCGCGAGAGTACATTATGAAGCGATGGCAGCTGGCCTTCCATTCCTTACGACCTCTCGCGGCGGTAATCCTGAAGTGATTCTTCAGGGAAATGGTCTTCTAGTTGAAGACCCAGAGAATCCACTAGAATATGCGAATAAGCTGAATCATCTACTCGCGAATATGGATGAGTGCAAACAAATGGGGCTGCGAGGCAGAAGAATTGCAGAATCACGGTTCGTCTGGCAGCGTGTCGCTCAAGAAATATTAGAGGTATGGGGTTAATTTACTATTGTCATAACTGTGGCGCCGGCAACTCGGCGCCACCTCCTCCGTTATAGTCCGTACAATTGTCGAATCGATGCAACCTCCCGCTCTAGCCCCTGAAGCAGATCGATTTGTGGATCGTAAGCGAGCAGCTTATGCGCCTTACTGATATCTGCCCATGTGTGGCTTGGTTCTCCATAAGTGCTTCCCATATATTGAATGCCTGCTTGATGTGGAATCAACTGCTGCAAAATATGAATACAGTCCATAATTGATGCTCGCTGCTTGCCGCCAATATTCAATATTTCTCCCAGAATACGATCCGTATGAACAGCGGCTGCAATCCCCTCAACACAATCGGATACATAAGTAAAGTCGCGTGTTTGGCTTCCATCACCAAATAAGGTTATCGGTTCACCATGAATCATTTGACGAATAAAGCGGTGAAAGGCCATATCAGGACGCTGTCTTGGCCCATACACAGTAAAAAAGCGAAGTATCGTTACGGGAATCCCATCATTATGCAAATATACGCGGCACAGGTTCTCCCCTGTCAATTTGCTGACGCCATACGGCGACAATGGCTCCGTGAACGCCCCTTCATCCACTCTCCCCGTCTTTTCTCCATACACGGATGACGTAGAGGCATAAATAAATTTGCGTACCGGGCTTGACTTGCACGCTTCCAACAGCCGCTGTGTTGCCACGATATTGTGAGAGGCATAGTGAAGAAAATCCGGCCCCCAGCTCGATCTCACGCCCGGCATGCCTGCGAGGTGACACACGACGTCGACATCCTTCAGAAGCAGTTCATTATTAGATTGCAA
>NZ_JMDX01000500.1:0-1188 GCF_000935845.1 Paenibacillus sp. E194 | reverse complement strand
GCGTGAAAGCCATGAAGTCGATAAATTCTCTGTACGGTCTGAAGCGTATAAGGAAAATCAAATTCATGCTGCGACACTATGGGGACGATACTTCCCTGTGATGGAACTTCTTGCTTGCTGCTGTGTGGTCATGCTGCTTGCGCTTGGCGGTACGAAGGTCATTAACAAGGAGCTGTCGCTTGGTGAATTAGTTGCCTTCTTCAGTATGATCTGGTACATCATTGGCCCGATGTGGGGAATTGGCTTCCATATCAATAACTATACGCAATCGAAGGCATCTGGAGAGCGTGTGCTGGAACTGCTGGATACCCCAATTGACATTGCAAACAATGATCGTGCGGTTGTATTGAATGACGAAGAAGTTAAGGGACACGTTCAATTCAAAGATGTTACCTTCCGCTATGAAGGTGATGTAAACGCTCTTAGTCACATTACGCTTGACGCAACACCTGGCAAGGTGATTGGATTGCTTGGCGGTACAGGAGCGGGCAAGTCAACGATTATTCAACTGCTCATGCGCGCGTATGACGTGAAGTCAGGAAGCATTATGCTGGATGGTCATGATATTCGAGACTTGGATGTGAAGAGTCTCCGCAGTCAGATGGCTACCGTGTTCCAAGAGACGTTCCTGTTCTCATCTTCGATCTATAACAACATTGCTTACGGACGAGATGATGTGACCGAAGAAGAAGTGGTGCGAGCAGCGAAGCTTGCGCAAGCACATGACTTCATTATGGAGCTGCCGCTTGGCTATGATACGATTGTGGGCGAACGCGGTATGGGACTCTCAGGCGGCCAGAAGCAGCGGATTGCGATTGCCCGCGCGCTGCTGAAGGATCCGAAGATTCTGATTTTGGATGACGCAACAAGTGCCGTTGACATGGATACTGAACATGCGATTCAGGCTGGCTTCCAAGAGGTTATGAATGGACGTACGGTATTTATAATCGCACACCGTATCTCGTCGCTGCGGCATGCAGATGAGATTCTGGTATTGGATCAAGGGAGTATCTCACAAAGAGGTACTCATGAGCAGTTGATTGGGGTGCCAGGTACCTATCAAGATGTATATCGTATTCAGTATGCTGATAAGTTTGAGTCCGAGGATGAGATGGATTCTACCACCGATGGAACGTCGAACAGAGAGCAGGTGAGAGTATGAGTGGAGCACGATTCACAGCAGCATCC
>NZ_JMDX01000499.1:0-1194 GCF_000935845.1 Paenibacillus sp. E194 | reverse complement strand
TTGGATCCTTCTCTTCTCCTGGCGCCAAATAGTAGGTTTTCGCCCCTTGAAGCGTTCCCCAAAACAGCTCCCATACCGATACATCGAAGCTGAACGATGTTTTTTGTAAAACAACATCCTCGACAGTAAGCGGATAGGCTTTTTGCATCCAATTCAGGCGGTTGACGACGGAATGGTGTTCAATCGGCACTCCTTTGGGAACCCCGGTCGAGCCGGAAGTATAAATGACGTAAGCTAGATGATGCGAACCTGATATAGGCTCCAGGTCAGTATCCTCTTCGCATAGTACCGAAGCTGCGTTGCAGTCAGTCCGTTTCGAAGCGACACTGTCATCGCCACTCCATTGCTCGGTTTCTACATCGAACAGATTCCCTTCAAACGGAAGCTCCACGGTTAACGGGCCTGCTGTTAGGACGATTCGGGCGCCGCTGTCTTGCAGCATGTAACGAATTCGTTCCTGTGGATATGAAGGATCTAGCGGCACATACGCTCCGCCGGCTTTCAAAATCGCCATGATGCCTACAATCATTTCCAAGGAACGATGCATGCTAATACCGACAATCTCATCCGGCTGAACACCTTTCTCCCGCAGCACCCGCGCAATTCGGTTGGCGCGCGCATTGAGCTGCCCGTACGTCAATTCCCGTTCGCCGAACGCAACGGCGACAGCATCCGGCGTACGCCGCACTTGGTTCTCGAACAACTGATGAATCGTGGCATCGCTTAGATAGTCAGCTTCGGTATCATTGAATCCAACCGTTATGCTTGTTCGTTCCGTTGCAGAAAGTATTTCAATATCTTTAAGTTCAATATCAGGTTGCGTTATAACGCTGCTCAACAAGGTACTAAAATGACGGCTATACTGCTCGATAGTGCTTTTTCTAAAAAGAGCTGTAGAAAATTCAAAGCTGAAAGAGATCCGCTTGTCTACCTCAAATGCATACAAGGATAAATCAAACTTTGCTACCGCCGATTGCAATGAGGATGGATACAAATGCAAATCGTTCAATTCAACGCTCGAGTACTCCACATTTTGCAAGGCAAACATCGTATCAAATAGTGGGTTGCGGCTTAAATCTCTTTGTAAAACTACTTTTTTAATCATTTCTTCGTACGGATAGTCCTGATGTTCATAAGCCTTTAATACCTTTTCTTTTATGTCGTGTACAAATTCCGTAAACGTCTTGTCCGACA
>NZ_JMDX01000498.1:0-1212 GCF_000935845.1 Paenibacillus sp. E194 | reverse complement strand
AGATCGGCTACACTTAGTTGGACAGAAAAATTAAGGGCTAGTAGAATTAACACATCATAACAAGGAGCGGATCTACTATGCCAAGAATAAGACGCACATTTACAGATGATTTCAAGAAACAGATGGTTCAGCTATACGAGAATGGGAAATCAAGAGCAGACATTGTAAGTGAGTATGAGTTGAGTGCATCTGCATTGGATCGCTGGATTAAACAAGCCCACCAAACAGGTTCCTTCTCAGAGAAGGACAACCGCTCTCCAGAAGAAAATGAACTTATTGCATTACGGAAAGAAAACCAACGACTCAAAATGGAGAATGACATTCTAAAGCAAGCAGCGCTGATCATGGGACGAAAGTAAGTGTCATCCATCAAAATCGCGACAAATACTCGGTATCAGCAATGTGCGACGTCCTGCAAATAACTAGAAGTTCATACTATTATGAAGCAAAAAACTCCAGTAATGAAGATGGTATTACGAAGCTAATCGTTGAAATCTTCCAGAAGAACCGAAATGCATATGGTACAAGAAAGATTAAAGCAAAGCTTCACGAACGTGGACTTATCGTATCAAGACGTCGAATTGGCCGCATTATGAAGGAACAAGGCCTTGTTTCTACATATACCGTGGCTCAATACAAACCTCACAAAACAACATGCAACGAATCGCAACAGGTAAATGAACTGAACCGCAAGTTCCAGCAATCTAAAGCTAAGCGCGTCGTTGTAAGCGATCTAACGTATGTCAAAGTCAAAAACAGATGGCACTACATCTGTGTATTAGTTGACCTCTTTAATCGAGAGATCATTGGCTCAAGTGCAGGGCCGAAAAAGGACGCAGCTTTAGTCACACGAGCCTTTGCTTCTGTGCAAGGAAATCTAAGTCAAATTCAATTATTCCATACCGATCGTGGTAGTGAATTTAAGAACAAGTTGATTGATGAGACACTTGCTACGTTCAAGATCGGTCGTTCCTTAAGCATGAAAGGGTGCCCTTATGATAACGCAGTTGCAGAAGCTACGTTTAAAATTATGAAGACGGAATTCATTAATCAGATGAACTTCCACAGTTTACATCACCTAGAATTGGAGCTATATGACTACGTAAATTGGTTCAACAAACATCGCATCCATGGAACCTTAGGCTATATGAGTCCAGTAGATTACAGAAGATTATCCCTTAAAAAAGCTGTCTGATTTAGTGTTGACAATCC
>NZ_JMDX01000497.1:0-1302 GCF_000935845.1 Paenibacillus sp. E194 | reverse complement strand
ACTGTTCTTAAGCTCATCCATTTCAACCCTCCATCATAGCTCGATGCATCAATTTTACTCTGGATGGCTACTTACAAGATGGATGGTCAGTGCTGAATAACATCAGCACCGACCATTATTTATCGCGAGTACGATAAGCCGTCCCGCAGCATCCATGCCCTACATTTCATTCCATCAATTGGAATTTTCATGAAGGAATGCATACCTTAAGACCACATCCACGTAAATCACAGGTTATTCACAAGAATCATCTTTATGAAACAGAAATCTAATTTTCATTTCTACTCATTTTTTATTGGTAGAATAGTGTTTTGATTTTGTAAACCAAGATTATCCACTGTTTTATCCACATTATCCACAATTCCAGTGTATTCCATTGCAGATGTTATTCTTTTTTTCACCAAAACTAGATCCTTAGTCCTGCATGGCCGAAAGCGTTCTATCCACGTTTTCAACGGAATATGTGGATAACTTTGTCCACACTCCGTTAGGATACCTCCACAATCCCCGACTCGGCAATAGGGTCTGACTCAGCCAATTGGCCTCGAACGGCTTGATTGCATGCTGCAACATAGGCTTGTGCAGCCGCCATTACAATATCTTGGTGCATCGCACTTCCTTGGTAGCGGCATTCATTGCACGACACGGTAACTATGGCCTCGCCCGCAGCATTCTCCCCGGAAGACAAGGAATGAAGCTCTAAGTCTTCAAATTGAATCGATTCGGAGAAAGACTGCGTAATTGCCCGTATCACGGCTTCAATTGGCCCGCTGCCCACACCGGCATAAGTATGCTCCATTCCAGTATCCTGCTTCTTAACTACCACGGAAGCAACACGACTGCGGGAGCTCCCCGCTATTACTTGGACATCAAGCAGTTCAACAGCCTCCAGCTGTTCATTCAACGTCTCCCCGATGCAATGAAGCAGTTGTTCATCCGTCACAACCTTCTGCTGATCAGCCATCTGCTTGAAGTTCGCATATACCTCTTCCAACTGATTCGTATCCAATGAGACTCCATATTGGGCAGCTCTATGCTTGAGTGCATGGCGTCCCGAATGCTTGCCCAGAATAATCATATGATGAGGAATGCCCAGCTCAACAGGATCCATGATCTCGTAAGTGCTGCGGTTTTTGAGCAATCCATCCTGATGAATACCAGACTCATGCTGGAAAGCGTTGCGGCCCACAATCGGTTTGTTGAACGCAATCGGGAAATGCATCATGCGGCTAACCATGCGGGACGTTTCGTATAAGTGCTCTGGCTTGATCTGCGTACCCGCACGCAACACATCATTCCGCG
>NZ_JMDX01000496.1:0-1313 GCF_000935845.1 Paenibacillus sp. E194 | reverse complement strand
TTCAAGCGGTGGAACGAGGCGTGCATATGCCGGCATCGTATGCCCAGCAGCGGCTCTGGTTCCTCGATCAACTGGAACCGAACAGTCCGCTGTACAATATTCCATGCGCATGGCGGTTGCAGGGAGCCTGGAAGCTGGACGCGTTGGAACAAGCCTACGATGCGCTGATTCAACGTCATGAAGCGCTGCGCACCGTCATTGGCGAGGCGAACGGCGAGCCGGTGCAGATCATTCGCGAACACCAGCCTGAGCGTCTGCCTGTGACGGACCTTCGCCATCTGGCAAGCGAGGATAGGGAGCGCGAGATGAAGTCGCTCATGCAAGCGGAGGCAGACAAGCCGTTCCAACTGGCTGAGGGACCGTTAATCCGGGCGCAGGCCATCACGATGGGAGAGAACGATTGGGTGCTGCTGTGCACGCTGCACCATATCATATTTGACGGATGGTCTCTGGACATTTTCGTCCGGGAATGGCTCGCACTATATGAGGCGTTTGCGGGAGGGCAACCAGCGGCATTGGCACCGCTATCCTTGCAATATGCCGACTACGCGCATTGGCAGCGGAACTGGCTGAGTGAAGACGTGATGAACCGTCAGTTGGCGTACTGGGAGGAAGAACTGGGCGGGGAACTGCCTGTGCTGCAGCTGCCGACGGATCGTCCGCGTCCAGCGCAGCAAAGCTACCGGGGAGAGCGGTATGAAACGGAGCTTCCGGCCGATTTGCTCATCAAGCTAAAAGCGCTCAGTCGTCAAGAGGGAGCGACGTTATTCATGACGCTGCTCGCCGCCTACCAAGGTTTCCTCTCCCGCTATACGGGACAGACGGATATCGCTGTCGGCAGTCCGATTGCGAACCGGCATTACGGGGAAATCGAGAGGATGATCGGATTCTTTGTTAATACCCTTGTGTACCGTGCGGATATGTCGGCCAATCCGAGCTTCCGGGAGTTGGTGTCGCAAGTGCGCGGGAAAGCATGGAAAGCGCAGGAGCATCAGGACATCCCGTTTGAGAAGATCGTGGCGGCGCTGCAGCCAGAGCGCTCGGCGAGCTATGCGCCATTGTTTCAGACGGTGTTTACGCTGCAAAGCCGTCCGAGCGAGCTGCCGATGGACTCGGAATGCCGGATGGACACGATAAGCAGCTTTATGTCGGTCGCGAAGTTCGACTTGACGGTAGGCGTGCAAGAAGCCGAAGAGGGTATGCGCGTCAGCTTCGAGTACAGCACGGACTTGTTCGACGCGTCAACCATCGAGCGGATGGCGGTACACTTCGAGCGATGGCTGCATGAAGTGGCGGAGCATCCAGAGCGATCG
>NZ_JMDX01000495.1:0-1317 GCF_000935845.1 Paenibacillus sp. E194 | reverse complement strand
GTGTGAACGGCAATATGCTTCGCCGTATAATCAGCGAGCACTTCGTTCGTATTCATTTCGCTGAAGCCGTCCGACAGCAGGACGGCCATCGTGCCGCCCGAATCAGCCGGATTGTCCTTAATATGCTTCATCGCTTCGGATAGAGACAGGCCGATATCCGTACGGCCCTGCGTCGGCTGGAGCCCATCCATCTTAGCGAACAGCTCATCCTTGACAGCCTGATCCTTCACTTGCACGAAAGGCTGAAGCAGGATCACGCTGTCGTTAAATACAAATACAGCTACCCGCTTGTCCCGATCCATCTCTTCGATCATTCGCTTGGCCGCTTTATAGCGATCCTGGTTCGGATCCGTCTGCTCCATGCTGCCCGAATTGTCGATCACAAGCACGATATTTTCGACCGACTCCACGCCGCCCGCTTCAATCTGGTAGGCCGCTTCGAGCGTCAGCCCCGCGATGAACAGCAGGAGGAGCGTCGCGGGCACGAGCACCAGCCACGATGTGCCCGCATACCGCTGCCGCCACGATTGGCCATTCAGCCGGGGCGAGATCATCTCGGCCGTCAGACAGGCCAGGCCGATGAATAGGGCGATGATCCCGAAGTAGAGCCCGCTCACCACGACATCCGGCCAGTGGCCAACTAGACGACACAGCAGCCACTCCCCGGCGGCCCAGCCAACCGTGCCTCCAATCAGGCTGAACAGCACCATGAGCCAATTCACTTTTCGCTGCATAAATATAGCATCCTCTCACATAAAATACGTGTTCATAAAGGCCGGTATATACATATACGTTCAGGTAATCGTCATGACCCGCTCCATGCCAGGTCCGCTGCCCCGGACGCAGCTTCTGCCCTTCGGATCGATGCGCTGGCGTTCCGCTTCCCCGCCATCCCCCCGAGAATGGCAGCAGTCCGTACGGAACGCCTGCTGTCCCGCACGGAAGCCCAGCGGACGCTCGCCTGGCATACCCGGATTAACGGATAGGCGGCAGCAGTTCAGGATCGATACCATGGAATCGGTACCCGTTCTGCACGTAGCTCTCGTAGTACATTTTACCGTTCCGGTAATACATCAGGTCCTCGACGCAGAAGCCGCCCATCATGTTCAGCTTCTCTACCCCGCTGCTTCGCTTCTCGTGCACGCAGCCGAGCTTGTAGATACGGGACGTCTCCTCCTCGTTTAACGCATACCGCATAAATTCGCTCGTCGTGTCGCCGAAAAAATATTTCTCCTCGTAGCGGTGCTTATGCGTATAATCGAGCAAGCGGATATGAATGCCAGCATATCCTCCAGCGTCCGATACAGCTTCTTGAAC
>NZ_JMDX01000494.1:0-1320 GCF_000935845.1 Paenibacillus sp. E194 | reverse complement strand
GCTTCTGGAATGCGATTCGCATATACTGATAGGAGCTGTGAACGGTATATCCGACATCATTCATGGTTAGTTCGTTTGCATTACCCATACAGCGTTGCAGCTCCGCAATTATAAGTCCGGCGCATAGGCCGTCCTCGAAGGCGAATTCATCTTGTGCGCCTGAACAGAGCAATGCCACATTCTTGCGCAGTTTGCATGCAGCATGTGCAGTAGCTTGCGCATTAATGATTGCTCCGGCTAATATATAGTCTGCTTTCAATGCTTTCTGGATGGCACGCGTACCATTTGAAGTTGTTAGCACGATTCGCTTGCCTTCTATACTGTTCGACATGTATTCATAAGGGGAGTTCCCTGCGTCGAATCCTGGTATTTTTTTGCAGTAGCGTTCCCCAGCTAATACATCCTTATCTTTAGCAATTTGTTTGGCTTGGGATACCGTCTCAACGGGAATGACGCCGGAAGCGCCATAATGAAGGGCAGTGATGATCGTGCTTGTTGCACGAAGTACGTCGATTACAATCACCGTACGATGTGTCAAATCAATTGCTCGTGCCTCGTTTACGCTAAGAATGACATCGATATGCATGTTGGTTCCCCCCTTTTTATATTTCTGGTTACGTGTATCGAACAATTAGATCATGTAATGAGATTGAACCATGGCGCTCATTGTATCTGAACGCAGTCCTCTGCGGAGTGCTTCGAAGGCAATAATGTCATGTGGGGATACGTTGCCGATATTCGCCTGCAAACCAACCGTTCGTAAGATTTCTACCTGCTGCTCCTTGTGTGGAGCTTCCCACATCAGTCGGCTAGGCGTATGCACAGCTGAGACAATACGATTGACCAATGAGGTATCACAACTGCCGCTGCAATCGTACACGCCAACCCCCACACCAGATTCTCTTCCCTCAAGCGTCATCCATTCGGCTCCGTGAGCAAGATCTTCTGTAAAGGTCTCTACGATATCGGAGAGAACAAATGGTGTTGAATTATCCTTCTTGCCATACTCTGTACAAACAAGCAGTCCTTCCTCGCTAGCGCGGCGGATGAGCGCATTCCGCTCTTCGCGGGTTAATGTGATTGTGCCGTCTGACACCTCAACACCCGTAAAACCAGTCTCTCTCATCATATGAAAAAAGCATCCACCATGCCTTGCGCGACAGCAATTTCTAAAAACGTACCTCCAGGAATGACAATAACATCATGACGTGCTGCGGCTTCCAGCTTGGTGCTAAGCAGTGAAAGAGGCGTAACGGCAGAGGTTCCAAACCCCAGCTTAATGACGTCGATGTGCTCGTGGGCGAGCTCCAGCATATCCGT
>NZ_JMDX01000493.1:0-1330 GCF_000935845.1 Paenibacillus sp. E194 | reverse complement strand
TCGGATGACGGAACACACCCCTTAACGGGAAATTGACGTTCATTTCCTTGTACAGCCTGCTCACCAGCGTCGTTGCCCGCAGCGAGTGACCGCCAAGCTCGAAGAAGTTGTCCTTCACGCCTACGCTTGCTAATCCCAATACATCCTGCCAAATGCGTGCAAGCCTTGCTTCCGTTTCTGTACGCGGCGCGACATACTCCGTTCCAGTCTCAATGCCGCCTTCTGGCTTCGGCAGCGCTCTCCGATCGATCTTCCCATTCGGCGTCAGCGGCAGTCGCTCCAACTGTACGAAGTAGGACGGAATCATGTAGCCTGGCAGCTCCTTCGACAATGCTGCCCGCAGCTCGCCGGCCTTGAGTGAGCATTCTGCTGTGAAATACGCGCACAACTGCTTCTGACCCGCATGATCTTCCAGTGCCACCACGGTCGCCTCCTGTACCGCCGGTACATGCAGCAACTGCGATTCCACCTCGCCCAGCTCAATGCGGAAGCCCCGGATTTTCACCTGATGGTCACTTCGTCCCACATACTCAATGCTGCCGTCTGGAAGCCAGCGCGCTACGTCACCTGTCTTGTACAGCCGCTCGCCAGGTGCGAACGGGTTATCTAGGAACTTCTCCTCAGTTAAGTCCGTTCTTCCCCAGTACCCGCGTCCGACACATGCCCCGGATACGTAGAGCTCGCCCTTCACACCGATCGGCTGCAGCTCAAAGCTGTCGTTCACGATGTAAATGCTCGTGTTCGCGATCGGCTTGCCGATTGGCGGCAGACCAACCTCGATAACTTCCGGCGTCATCGTGTAGGTCGTCACGACATGAGTCTCCGATGGCCCGTAATGGTTGTGCAGGCAGATATCGAGTCGCTTCAAACACGCCTGCACTTGCGGTGTCACGACCAACTGCTCGCCCGCCGTAATGATATGGCGAACGCAGCGCGGGAACGCTTCTGCCCACTCCGGCTCGGCGAAGATGAATTTCAGGAACGCCACTGGAATGTACATCACGTCGATTTCATGCTTTTCGATTTCCTGGAACAAGCGGACCGGATCCTTGCGCATCTCATTGTCGACCATATACAGGCTTCCGCCGAACAGGAGCGCAGAGAACATTTCCTGATAGCAAACATCGAAGCTGCCAGACGCATATTGCAAAATCCGCGAAGGCATCGGAATGTTCGTGCCTTTCTGCTGATAATGCAGCAGGTTAACCATGTTGCGGTGCTCCAGCATGACCCCTTTCGGATTGCCCGTCGTTCCGGATGTGTAGATGATATAGAGCAGGTTGGACGGTTTGCTGCCATTCGGTACGTCAGCTCCGTCGCCTTGGTACAG
>NZ_JMDX01000492.1:0-1346 GCF_000935845.1 Paenibacillus sp. E194 | reverse complement strand
GAGAGCGTAAAATATCTTGTGTAAATAGATAAATAGCAAAAAGGAAGACCTTTTCTTGTAGAATTGAGCTACCACACTACAATCCATAGAAAAGAGGTCTTCCCTATGAATCATTTTACATCAGATTTGGTTCAAGCTCTAGTCACAAAACAGGATGTGACTGAAGTTTTTCGCAGTCATCTTGAGGCAGCTATGAATCGCTTGTTAGAAACGGAATTAACCGCCTTCTTGGACTATGAAAAATATGACCGTAATGGAGTGAATTCTGGAAACTCTCGTAACGGCGGATACATACGTACACTTCATACCGAATATGGAGACCTGCGGCTTCAGATCCCACGAGACCGTAATGGAGAGTTTAAGCAGCAGACCGTGGCTCCCTATAAACGTTCCAACGACACGCTCGAATCGTTTGTCATCCACATGTTCCAAAAGGGCGTAACGATGACGGAAATCGCTGATCTTATCGAGAAAATGTATGGTCATCACTACACCCCTCAGACGGTATCCAATATGACAAAGGCAATGGCCCAGCAAGTCGAATTCTTTGCAAAACGTGCATTAGCCAAGCGGTATGTTTGCGTCTACATCGACGCTACCTATATTGCAGTTAGACGTGAAACGGTCTCCAAAGAGGCCGTGTATATTGCAGTCGGTATTCGTGAAGATGGTTCTAAGGAAGTATTAACGTATACCATTGCTCCAACCGAATCGGCCTATATATGGAATGAGCTGTTAGTGGACGTGAAGGAGCGTGGTGTAGAAGAAGTCTTGTTGTTCATCTCCGACGGATTAAAGGGCATCGTGACAGCAATTGAGCAAGTATATCCAAAGGCAAAATACCAATCATGCTGCGTACATGTAGCACGTAATATTGCTCATAAAGTACGTGTGTCTGATCGAGCAAGCATCTGTGACGACTTCAAAGCAGTATATCGAGCAGAAGACGAGCAGTCTGGGAAAGCTGCTCTAGAGACTTTTTGTGATAAGTGGGAAGCTGTTTATCCCAAAGTAATTAAATCTTTGCGAGAGAACCCATACATCTTTACGTTTTATAGCTTTCCAAAGCCAATTTGGAAAAGCATCTATTCAACCAATCTCATTGAGTCGTTTAACAAACAAATTAAGAAGTATACAAAGCGAAAAGAGCAATTTCCACATGAAGAGTCACTAGAGAAGTTTCTGGTATCGCAGTTCGAGAGCTACAACCAGCGGTTTGCTACTCGATGCCATACTGGCTTTGACCGAGCACGTGCTGAACTCCAAGCTATGTTCAGCATTAGAGACTAATACAGTCTTCTACAAGAGAAGGATATTTTCATTTACACAAAAATATTGACGCTACC
>NZ_JMDX01000491.1:0-1364 GCF_000935845.1 Paenibacillus sp. E194 | reverse complement strand
TTTAGGATGAAATTTTGCTTTGTTGATATTGTTCCAATGTGATCAGCACTTCACGAGGCTTACTGCCCTCATGCGCGCCAATCAAGCCCTGCATATGCATATGATCAATCAGACGACTGGCGCGGTTATAGCCGATGCGCATCCGGCGCTGCAGCAGCGATGCCGAGGCTTGCTGCGCCTCGAGCACGATTTGAATCGCTTGATCATACAACTCATCGACCGGTTCATCGGAAGCATGTCCGTTCTCATCAATTTCCGGCACCAGCTCTTCGTTGTATTCTGCCTGCGCTTGACCGCTTACGAACCCAACAACTGCCTCGACCTCTTGGTCAGATAAGAATGCGCCCTGCACACGAATCGGCTTGGATGAGCCCATCGGTAGGAATAGCATGTCCCCACGTCCGAGCAGCTTCTCAGCGCCTGCCATATCCAGAATCGTTCGTGAATCCACCTGGGACGATACACCGAACGCGATACGAGACGGAATATTAGCTTTAATAACCCCGGTAATAACGTCAACCGATGGACGCTGGGTAGCGATAATCAGATGAATACCAGCTGCACGCGCCATTTGAGCTAATCGGCATATTGAATCCTCTACATCATTGGCAGCGACCATCATCAAGTCCGCGAGCTCATCGACAATAATGACGATATAAGGAAGTACCTTGTCGGGCTCATCTGCAACCAGCTTGTTATACCCCTCAATATTCCGAGTCGCCGATTTGGAGAACAACTCATAACGCTTTTCCATTTCAACAACGATTTTCTTCAAAGCAAGCGAAGCGCGTCTTGGATCAGTAACGACTGGCGCAAGAAGATGCGGGATGCCATTGTATACATTCAGTTCCACCATTTTCGGGTCGACCATGAGGAACTTCACTTCATCCGGCTTCGCCTTATACAAGATGCTCGTAATAATCCCGTTGATACATACCGATTTCCCCGAACCTGTAGCACCTGCAACGAGCAAGTGAGGCATTCGAGCAAGGTTGCCTACAATCGGCGTCCCGGCAATATCACGGCCTAATGTAATGGACAACCGTGACGGAGCATCAATGAAAGTTGGCGTCTCCATGACCTCTCGCATCGTAACGATTGATACTTCATTGTTCGGAACCTCGATCCCAATCGCGGATTTCCCTGGTATTGGCGCTTCCATCCGAATGTCCTTCGCTGCTAATGCAAGTGCGATATCATCAGACAGGCTGACAATGCGGCTAACCTTAACCCCAATGTCAGGTTGGATTTCATAGCGGGTAACTGCCGGACCTCGAACGACCTCCAGTACCTTCGCCCGAACGCCGAAGCTCTCCAAAGTAGCTTCCAGCTTGCGAGCTGTCTGCATGAAGTCGGCTTGATCG
>NZ_JMDX01000490.1:0-1366 GCF_000935845.1 Paenibacillus sp. E194 | reverse complement strand
CGGATTAACCCCATAAATTTGGACACATAGACACTAATTCTTTCTTTTTCATTCATTTTCGTTTAGACTCGAACCATTTTAATTGGAATCGCTTCCACTTGATTCTGGTTGTAAAATTTCTCTGGTGCCATATCCCTAATACTGGAATGAATCCTGCGTTCATTGTAGAATCGCATGAATTCAGATACCACTTGATATGCTTCACCATAATTTTGAAATTCGTATTTACCCAAACAATCATCCTGCAATATTCGATGAAATGACTCGATATGGGCATTCATATTCGGCGTTCTAGGCGGTATTCTTTCATGCTCCATACCAAAGTCGATACAAGCTTCCTCGAAAGTGCTTGATATGAACTGAGGACCGTTGTCTGAACGAATTACTGGCATCGTCTGAGAGCTAAATAACTGACGCTTAAACATAGCGGCTTGTATGGTTCGTACAACGTCTTTGGCTTCACATCGAAGGCCAATGTGATACGATACAATTGCACGATCATAGACGTCAATAATGGATTGTATGAAGAAAAATCGCTGTTCACCTGCTATATAACCGTATTTAATATCGGTTTCAAACAGTTGATTGGAATTCGTTATCGTTCGATTTGACGCGATCCTTTTCGGAAATCGAACTCGTTTTTGACGTTGTGGTTTTAGGATACCTAGTTCCTTGCACAGTCGATATACTTTCTTCTTGTTTATGCGAAGCTTGTGCTGTTCGCGCAATGCCACAGTCAATTTACGGTAACCATAACTAGCCCCATCGCTAGCGATAAGCTCCATAAGCCATTCTTTAATCTGTTCATCAGATATTGTGAAACCATTTGTAAGCCGCGAGAATCCAGGTGTTGGGCGTCCCTCACTCACTAATTTGCTGCGTAATTGTGCTTTCTTATGATAGTAATAACTCGAGCGTGGAATGTTAGCTAGACGCAGAACGAACTGGGTGCTATATCCTTGTTCGATGTAGAAATCGGCTACTTCAATTTTTTCAGCAAGTGAGGGTTTTTCTTTTTTATAAGATCACGGAGAATCGCGATCTCCAGCGCTTGTTCTCCGAGCAATTTTTTTAACTGATCATTTTCTTCAGCTATTGCTTTGGAGTCAAACTCCGAGATTTGTTCCATTTGAACATCACCGAACTTGCCATCGCGATATTCTTTAATCCAACGATGGAGCATATTCGTTGCTATTTCATAGCGGCGAGCAACCGCCGCTGTATTTTCAGTCTCCAGTGCTTCTTTCACCAATTGTAATTTGAAATCTGTTGAATGTTTCGTTCGTTTCATTTCATCATCCCCTGTCAACTATTAGTGTAAAGCATATACACTCTTAGTGTCCAAGTTCATTAAGGGGCTTATGAG
>NZ_JMDX01000489.1:0-1383 GCF_000935845.1 Paenibacillus sp. E194 | reverse complement strand
AAAATGCTCTTGAGCGCGTTCGGATGCGGAGAGAACACAATGCTGTTCCCAGCTTTCAACGCGATGAGCGCCTTGTAGATAACTGTCGATGTTGGATTCGTAGACGGAATCAGACCCGCAATAACGCCGACTGGAACCGCTACCTCCATCACCTTGTGTGCCTTGTCATCCTTCAACACGCCAACTGTCTTCATGTCCTTGATCGATGCATACACGTGCTTCGAAGCAAATGAGTTCTTGATGATTTTATCCTGCCAACGGCCGAAGCCAGTTTCCTCATTCGCCATCTTCGCGAGCTTCTCACGATGCTTGTAGCCAGCATCCGCTACTGCCTTGACGATTGCGTTAATCTGCTCCTGCGTCATGACGGCAAGCTTGGCTTGTGCTTCTTTCGCTTTCTTGATCAGATCACGGACTTCTTGAATGGATCGTAGGTCTTTATCCAATGTTTCCATCAATATTCCTTCTCTCTACTCCATTTTTTACGAACTTGCTTTTTTTGTGCTTTTGCTCCGTTTCGCGGCTGGTGAAGGCACTGGCTTTACGCGTGCAGCGCCGCCATTTCCGGTTCCAGCTTGCTTCTGCTTGTCCCCAACAGTTGAAGTATTCAAACCCGCAGAATTCGAAGCATGAGCGGTTTTCGTTATGCCAGCATTTGCATTACTTTCAACAGTACTGTTGCTTGCCTTAGCAGCAGTTGATTCTGCTTTCGCTTGCGAAACCTTCGGAGCAGCTACTTGTTCCGGCTTAGCAACAGTTTCTTCCTTACCATCAGCATCCTCAGCTGCAGGAGCTTCATCTGCTTGAATTGCGTTCACGGAATCCGTGATTGCAGGTATGCGTTCCTGGCCAGTTGCTGCAGCTGCATTGATACTTCCTTCGGTCGACTCTAGCTTGACCGACTTCGAAATTTCATCCGAAGCATCATGCTTTTCGCTTCTGAAATTCTTCTCGTCAGCTTCGTTGATTCTCGTTGCAGCGAACTCATTTGCAACATCCTTAGCTTCTTTCGTATCTGATACAACTTTTTGTTCAGCAGCAATCTCAGATACGAGTTCCGCCTCGTCTTGCTTATTTTGACTTGTGCTGTCGCTCTCTTGCACCTGACAGTGATTGTCGCCTTCATCATCAGGAGTATCAGGAGTCGCAACCATTGCTGCTGTCTCTTCATGCATGCGAGCAATCACATGACGAGTGACAAGTACATCCAGCTGCTTGGCCAGCTCTGCTCCCGCGTCAACGGCAGCTTGTACAGCTCCGACATCACCATCGAGCTTCACCGTTACCAATCCACCATTGATGATCTCTACACCGATGCAAGTAACGCTCGCTGCCTTCAAAGCGGCATCTGCCACAGCGACTGCTCCGAGACTATCCCCTAAC
>NZ_JMDX01000488.1:0-1421 GCF_000935845.1 Paenibacillus sp. E194 | reverse complement strand
TCGGTGGGCGTTTCTCTCCTTCTCCACCTTGAGCTAGCAGCGTTAATCGACGGGATAGGCTTTCGATCGTCGGGTGTTGGAACAGGTCGCGCACCGCCACCTCCACGCCGAACACCTCGCGCAGACGCGAAACCGCTTGCGTCGCCAGCAGCGAGTGGCCTCCCAAATCAAAGAAGGAATCATAGATACCAATCCTCTCCACGCCAAGCAGCTGGCTCCATACCGCCGAAACGAGTTCCTCCGCTGGCGTTTGCGGCGCCGCATAGCCCTCTTGACTCCACGACGACACTGTCGGAATCGGCAGCGCCCGCGTATCGATTTTCCCGTTCGGCGTTATCGGTAAACTATCAAGTTGCACAAAATACGTCGGCACCATATAGGTTGGCAATCGCTCGCTCAAGTATGCCCGCCATTCCTGCGCGCTGCCTTCTCCGACCAGATATGCCGCCAGTTGCTTTTCCCCGGGCCTGTCTTCCCGCACAACGACGGTCGCCTGTCGCAAAGTCGGATGCTGGCTGAGCATCGCCTCAATCTCACCGACTTCGATCCGGAATCCTCTGATTTTCACCTGTTTGTCCATCCGCCCTAAATAAACCAGATTCCCATCGGGCATCCACTTCACCCAATCCCCTGTCCGGTACATGCGCTCTCCTGTAACGAACGGATTGGACACGAATTTGTCTGCTGTCATGTCAGGCTGGTTCAAATACCCGCGTGCCACGCCGTCTCCGCCCAGACAAAGCTCCCCCGGCACGCCGACAGGATTTAAGTGATTGTGCTGATTGACTACATACGCCGTCGAGTTGCCGATCGGTCTACCGATAGGGATCTGTTCCTCATACGCACGGTCAATCAAGAAACACGTGGAGAAAGTCGTATTCTCGGTCGGACCGTACCCATTCCACAGCGACAATTCAGGAGAAGAACGCAGCACCTGATTGACATGAACTGGCGACAACGCATCCCCGCCGATGATGAGATGCTGAAGACCCGCGAACATAGCAGCGTCTTTTTGAACAAGCTGGTTGAACAATGGAGATGTCAACCACATCGTTGTCAACTGATGACGATGTACAAACGCCGCCAGCGCAGGCGCATCCAGCAACGTTTCCCTAGGTATAGGATACAACGATCCTCCGTTCAGCAGCGCGCCGAACACTTCAAACGTGCTGGCATCGAACCCGATCGCACCGGTTTGAGCCATTCTATCTTCGGCGCTGAAAGGGATGTAGCCCGCTTGTTTTACCAGACGAACCACGTTGCGCTGCTCTACAACGACGCCTTTCGGGTTTCCGGTAGATCCTGACGTATACATGACATAAGCTGCGTTTTGCGGTGTCGTCATGATCGGCGGATTCCGATCGCACTCCTGTGACAGCATCTCCTGATCCGCAGCGCTGTCCAGACAGATGCGCGTGATA
>NZ_JMDX01000487.1:0-1424 GCF_000935845.1 Paenibacillus sp. E194 | reverse complement strand
CATCATGAAAACAGAGTTCATTAACTTTCATAGCCTTCAGGAGTTAAGTGATGATTATGTGAACTGACACAATAAACACCAGATTAACGTTATATTTGAATCCTAATTTATCTTAATGTTTCCGCTGAAGGATTACTATTTCCCATTTCAATTTCACTCAAGTTTCCTTGTGCAATTCCTATGTTTTTTGCAAATTGAGATTGGTTTAAATAATTCTCTTTTCTAATACATTTTATTCTATATCCAATTTCAGTCATCCATTTCACCACCACTTATCAAATCCATTTCCTCTAATAAAAAGAGGGCGGCCCGGAATAATTCCTTCAGGCTTCCCTCTTTATACATCAATCATTTTAATTGTTCCGCCTTCTTCCGCATGCCAGTCTTTATCTAACTCCATTTATAATGTCTTGAATTTGTTGAATGTGCCTTTCTTCATGTACGTACGTCGATTTCACCCAATCAATCAATAACATCTCTTTAAAGGCAGGGTGAACAAAATGTCTTCTACTCAGTATCGATGGATCCTCTAATGCATTTAGCATCTCAAGTAACTGTTGTCTAGAACTGTTTAGCTTTGCAAGGATGTCTTCATATTCGAAACGTTCATCCGTTGGCTTTACAATGTCCGGAGCCGCTAGCTTTATTTTTCTGTCTAGTAAAGAATCGATTGATTTGTATTCCACGGATGATTCTTCTGTGTTCTGTACCCCTCTCTTAATGGCTACGACATATATTTCTTCTACCTTGGCAAGGTGTTGACATATCTGACCAATACTCCAACTATCTTCGTCTGTTCGTTCGTTTAATTGGTCTCCACTTAATCCTTTCAGAATTCCGAGCAGTTTGTCTCTTGTTTCCTTTAAGTTTTGATTGATTTCATGCAGTTCCATAGAAACCTCCCTTTCATTACTTGTTGTGATGAAACGGTTAGAACGTTACGAAGTGGTAGTCAGGTGGGTGTGAAATTGCACAATAGATGGGGCTGCGAGATACGGATAAACGTAATTGCTGATGTATGACTGGGCTGCTACTATCATATGTAAATATTTTTCATTTAGAATATTCCACAAAATGCCACCATATTCCTGCCTCTCCGAGAGCCATCCAGTGTACGAGAGCAAATAAAAAAGACAACGTGACTCCTCCTTAATAGGTGAAGTGCACCCCTTATAGTAGACATTGGATAAACACCCCTCGTGTTACGTCCGATGAATCTATTATAGGGGGTGCATTTTTTATGGCTATCAAAGGACAGAAGTTCAAAACATATTCAGAAAAACTAAAGGCCGAAGCTATTCGTCTACATGTCGAGGAAAAGTGGACTTATCGGCAGATCAATGAACATTTCGGAATTCATGATAAACAGAGGATGAAGAAATGGATGCGGAAATATCGTGAAAAGGGCGAATTTGGGCTTCTCG
>NZ_JMDX01000486.1:0-1439 GCF_000935845.1 Paenibacillus sp. E194 | reverse complement strand
GGAGCTGTCCCATAAGTAGTTTTTTACTACTTGTGAGGGATCGCTAGATTCGAAAAAAGGTCGAGTAGGGGTTATATTTCTACCCAAACTCGACCTTTTTGTTTCATTGTTGCCCACTTCAGCAAATTGTGGGCAAGGGAAAGCCACCCGACCTCAAGGCTTACTTTCGACAGGCCTCGAAGCAGGAAACGTCTAAATCCTCTGTTATTTTTCAGTTGCCCAAATACACTCTCTGGCTCGATCATTCGTCGAACTGACAGCGCGTATCCTTCTTCGCTTCGCAGTTTTTCCTGTACGCGTTGCTTGTAGCGAAGATATTGCATGCTTACTCGAATTTCACGATTCCCGGTTGCTTTCGAACAAGCTGCTTTGAGTGGGCAGTTCATACAATCCTGGCTCCGATAGTGGCGAAGGAGGATTTCATAACCACTTTCCGTTTTCTGTTTGCTCTCACGGTGAAAATAGAGGGATTGTCCGCCAGGGCACGTCCACAAATCCGCCTGCGTATCATACTTCCAGTTGTCGATTCTGCTAATGTCCTGTTTCCACTTTTTTGTCTTCTCTTTGTGGTACGTGCTGTATTTGACGATGGCCTCTACGTTTTCTTGCTCCAAATAGGCGTAGTTCTCTTCGCTTCCATAACCGGCATCTGCTATAACTGTCCCTGGAAGCTTTCCTAGTGCGCTCTTCACTTTCTGTAAATGGGGCTTCATGCAACGTGTGTCAGTAGGTCGCTGATGCAAACTGTATCCGACAATGAATTGATCCTCTGTGCCGATCTGTAGATTATAGCCGGGCTTAAGCTGGCCATTCTTCATATGATCTTCTTTCATTCGCATAAAGGTAGCGTCCGGGTCGGTTTTACTGTAGCTATTCCGTTCTCCGAACACTTCCTGGTGATGTTCGTAGCTTTTTAATCGCGGCAAAAAGTCTTTACGCAACAACCGAACTGCTTTTTTTAGTGGTTTATCTTTTGGTTGTTCCTGCAGCTTTTGTTCCAGTTTCTCTACCGCTTGTTCCAACTTCACGCTCGTGACTTCGCTCGATTCGCCCAGCTCTGGTAAATCCCGATCTTGTAGTTCCTGCTCTTCCTGTCGCTCTGCTTCTTCAATGCTCGTAAACAATACTTTTACTTTCTCTTGTAAATTAGCTTTGTGCTTCGCCACAGATTTTCCCCATACGAAGGTGTACTTATTCGCATTCGCTTCGATTTTCGTGCCGTCTACAAAATAATGCTCCAACTTAATGTACTTCTCCTCAATAAGGAAACCAAGGATAGACGTGAAAATCTTTTCAAGCACGTCTCTCATTCGCTCGGAGCGAAAACGATTAATGGTACGAAAATCCGGACGCTGTCTGGCTGCAAGCCACATAAAGGGAATGTTCTCTCTCACGGATTTAGCAATTTGGCGAGAAGAATAAATACGCTGCGTGTAGGC
>NZ_JMDX01000485.1:0-1463 GCF_000935845.1 Paenibacillus sp. E194 | reverse complement strand
TTCTTGGCCAATATGCGGAGGGCAATGCAGGCGAAGTCCGGTTCTTTGAGGATAGCGCAGCTGCTTCTGACTTGAAGGCCCATAACGTGATCGCAATTGGCAGCTATAACAATAATAAAGTCATTCGGGATAATAATGATAAATTGTATTTTAAATATGGAGCAAAGGGAGAAGGGTTTACCTCCAATGAAAAGATGAGCGTGGACGCGGATTACGGCAAGCGTTTAGGTACGCTTCAGCTCATCGAATCTCCGTTTGAAGCAGGCCGAGGCTTGCTGGCTATCAGTGGACCGAGCACGGAATATGATTATTTGGCCTCCAAACTGCTCGCCAGTGATAATGCGAAGTGGAGAATATATGGAGATGGCGTAGCCACGAACAAGGACGGCGACATCCACGCCTTCCGCTTCAAGAAGCAGGCGGAACAGCAATCTTCCTCGATTGTGGAACAGGTTCTGCAGCGTGGAGACGTTCTGGGCTTCATGGTGGCCGCAATGCTTATCGGCTTGCTCGTGCTCGTATCCCTCATTTTCATGATTCGCAAATACCGCAAGAAACGGGGGGCTAGCGATGAAACGGAATCAAAGTAGTCTTCTGTCGGACGGAGCCTTCTTGCTATGGTTTTTGCTGAGTTTCGTATGCATTGCGTTTACGGTGGGCGAGCCGACTCGCTACATCATGAACATGATTTTGTTGAATGTGGCCTTTCTTATCGCGATTGTTACGTACTTTACGAGTGTGACAACGGGGTTAGTTCTGAATATTGTGTTCCTATTTGGATACGGGACGTTTACGTTGTATCAGACTGTCGTGGAAGGTGGGGTCGTTGGGGCCCATAATTATTTCTGGCTTATCATGACGCCAGCCTTTACCGTAGTTAGTGCCATGCTTACACTCGGCAATCGAAGATTGCAGATGGAGAACGAACAACTGAAACGGATAAATGCATCTCTGGCGACGATGGACGAAAGCACGGACTTGAAAAATAGCCGCTCGTTCCAAAAAGATGCTAAGGTATTTATGGCTCTCTCTACGCGTTATCATATTCCGCTGACGCTGCTTGTCGTGCAAGTGAGATATTGGGACGAGCTGAAGCGAATGGTTAGCGAGGAGCAAATGTCGGAAATGATCTACGGTGTGTCCAAGCTTAGTGAGACAAGCATACGTATGAATGACTCGCTATACATGCTGAATACGGATAATCCGACATGGGGCCTGCTGTTGTTCACCGACCGTGACGGCGCTAATGTGGTCATCGAGCGGTTGAAGGAGAAAGTTGCCTCCTTCAATGACGTAGAATTGGCTGGTAAGTACAAGATCGAGCTGAATCTTACCGTGGGAGCCTTGGAATATTCCCCTGAGACGGTATCCACACCGCTGGAATTCATAACGCAAGCAAGAAAGCAGATGGAGTACGATGTATAAAGGGATCAGAAAGCCTTAGGGGCATCCGGCCTTGAATC
>NZ_JMDX01000484.1:0-1462 GCF_000935845.1 Paenibacillus sp. E194 | reverse complement strand
TGGCAGTCGGAAGCAGTATGAACGGGGCGAGGAGATGGATTGTTGTGGGCGGATTTCAGTTTCAACCTGTGGAATTTACGAAGCTTGCACTCATTATGTACATATCATCACTTATCAGCAACAAGGGAGAACGCATTCGAAGCTTCAAGAAAGGCCTGCTGCCTATTCTCATTGTAGTCAGCTTCATTTCCTTGCTCATTATGAAGCAGCCCGATTTCGGGGCAGTGCTTATGCTGCTCTTCATCTGTCTTACCGTCATGATTGTGGGCGGTGTACAAATGCGTCAACTTGCCGTATTATTTCTTGCAGTTCTCCCTGTGATCATCTATTTGGCATTCAGTCAGAGCTATCGCTTGCAACGGATTGCTTCATTTATGAATCCGTATGACGACCAACAGGGCTCAGGCTATCAACTGATTCAATCCATTTATGCATTGGCACATGGTGGTGTAACAGGAACTGGATTCGGACACGGAATTCAGAAGCTGTTCTATCTACCTGAAGCACATACGGATTTCATATTTGCGGTCATCGGAGAAGAATTCGGCTTTCTTGGCTCATGTCTGGTTGTATTCGTTTTCTTTGTCCTAGTTGTAAGAGGCTTCATGGCTGCGCTGAGAAGTGATGATCCGTTTGCGATTATGCTAGGTACCGGAATCGTCAGTATGATCTTTATTTCAGTTTATGCTTAACTTAGGAGCAGTGACTGGTCTGCTTCCCATTACTGGAGTTCCGCTTCCCTTTGTCAGTTACGGAGGCTCCTCCTTAATTTTATGTATGGCAAGCACGGGCATTATTCTTAGCATTTCTCGTGATAATTATCGAAGACAGCAGCTGCAAGGCAGCGGTCGGAAAGGAATTCATAAGGAATAGACCTATGATCATATTTTTGCGTAAACTTAGTAAGGTTGACAAGCTGACTCTCGTTATCGTCGGATGTCTCGTAGCTATAGGTACGTTAGCCGTGTATGAGGCAACGATAAATACGAAGCTGCATGGCATTCATATTAACAATCTCATCTTATTCGGCGTATTCTGTGTCCCGATGCTGATTCTAGCAACAATTGACTACAATATATTAGTTGGGAAGCTATCCTATGTGTGGTATGGATTAGGTATTGTGCTGCTCTTGCTCGTCATGTTCAAGGGGGAGAATATTAATGGAGCAGTTCGCTGGGTTAGTATTGGAAGCTTCCAACTGCAACCGTCAGAGATGATGAAGATTGCTACAGTATTGCTGGCGGCTCATCTGCTGCAGAAGCGGGGAGGGGATCAGCTTCGCTTCGTACAGGACATCCTGCCACTTGCCGCAGTATTTCTCTTGCCCACAGTAATCATCATGAAGCAGCCGGACTTAGGCACCGCACTCGTATTTATCGCCGTGATGATAAGTATGTTGTGGATGGGAAATGTGAAGATGATGTACATGATCATTTGCCTCTCCGTGATCGCAATTGCGGTT
>NZ_JMDX01000483.1:0-1482 GCF_000935845.1 Paenibacillus sp. E194 | reverse complement strand
GTGCTGGTGAGCATTTTTTTCATTGCCTTATATTGCTGTGTGCTTAATCGATTGTCTGAATGTGATTTGATCGTTTGTTCCAGTGGGAGTACACGGTACTTACGCTTGTCATGATCACCATAAATATGCACCCATGTTGGAATCGTTGTCACATTTTTTAGTTCGATTGTGCCTTCAGGCATATGCTTATTAATTTCGACACCGAAGATTACTCCAATATCAGTACCATTGCCAGTCTGATTGGATATAAAGTTCCCCATTGAATAAATAATAAGCCCATCGCGCTTAGAGCCGTCGGGCTCTCTTACCGTAATACGCTCATAGGGTTGAATGACATGTGGATGAGAGCCCAATATAATATCTGCTCCAGCTTGGATCAGCGAGCGTGCCAATCGAATTTGCTCTTGATTCGGCGTGTGCTCATATTCAGTACCGAAATGAATTGCAATTGCGACAACGTCTGCTCCAGCCTTCTTCGTATTCTGAATATCCTGGATCATGCGCTTCTCGTCAATGAGAGAGACAAGATAAGGCTTCTGCTTCGGGAGCGGGATGCCATTTGTTCCGTACGTATACGCGAGAATGCCCAGTTGTATTCCGTTTTTCTCAACTAATGTTGGCTGCTTGGATTCCCATAATGAGGCGGAGAGTCCCTTCGTTACCAGCCCTTTTTCTTTCAACACTTCCAATGTGCGCAAGGCGCCGGCTTCATAGCGATCTAATGAATGATTGTTCGCCGCCGTTACAATGTTGAAGCCTGTGAACTTCAAGGCATCTGCAAGCTCTGGTGGTGCATTGAACATGGGATATCCGGTATAGACCTTCTCGCCGCCTAACAATGGAGTCTCCAGATTCGCCCAACACCAATCTGCTGTCTCGAGAATAGGCTTTACCTTAGTAAAATAGCTATTGAAATTGTATGTGCCTGTCTTCTTATTAAAATAGGCAGGAAACTGAGGGGAGTGCATCATAATATCTCCTACCGCAAGAAGCTTGCTGGAAAGAGTATATGGCTTTGTCTTCGTGTTGTTAGGCAGCGTAGTAGCCGTACTTGCCGGGATGTTCGTAGAAGAGTTGAGATGGTCGGCATCGGTCGATGAAGGTGAACTGTCATTATGCTGAGCTAGAGCTGTTTTGTGTGCCGGTTGAGGCTTTGTCTGCTGTTCGCTGCCCGTTGTTGGTTGCGAACTAGATGCGTCTTGATCGACAAGCTGTGATGGTGAGGCAATTGCGCAAGCAGTGGATAAGATTAAGAGAACAATTGCAATGATCTGTAATCCTGTACGTATATACCGTCCGTTGCTCATTTTCCTATTTTTCTCCTTTCATACACGATTAACACCACGGGTAAAATGTGCATGACTGAATGATGCCTGTGTCTGCAAGTGAACTCATCGTGTACAATCGCATCGCGAGCAGGATGCTTCTCAGCAATGCGATCGTACAGACACGGTGTTTCGTGCGATGATTAATTACCGAATC
>NZ_JMDX01000482.1:0-1499 GCF_000935845.1 Paenibacillus sp. E194 | reverse complement strand
TTTCGTTATCCGGCTCGTAGAATGCACTAGCTAGGCTACTAGAGCTCTCATAGCTCCACGCACTTTGCTCGCTTGCCGCAAGAAGCTCTTCGATGATGAGCGTCTTGCCCTCATATCCAAGACCTTCGTGCGTTGGCGCGGAAGGGGCATCCGCCAGCAGGCAAGCTACTTTCGAATCCTCCAGCATATACGCTATACGTTCCGCCGGATAGGAAGGATCAACCGGAAGGAAGGCCGCGCCTGCTTTCAAAATGCCCAGCAAACCGATCATCATGTGGGCGGAACGTCCCGCCATCAGCCCAACAATACGGCCGCTGCTGATCTGTTCCCGGAGCAAAGCAGCAGCCATGCGATCCGACAACCGATCCAGTTCTTCGTAAGTAAGCCTTGTATCGGTATCGGCACATATGATCGCAACAGCTTCCGGTGTTGCCTTCGCCTGCTTGCGGAACAACTGATGCACCGTGGTATCCGGCGTTTTCTGTACAGGTCCGTCCATCCAGCCTTGGAGCGTCATCCGATCCTGTTCGTTCAACAAGCTTGCTTTGCCAAGGATGACATCCGGGTCAGCAGCCGTATGCCGCAGCAGCGTAATGAAATGATCTTTCCACCGTGAGATCGTATCCACCTCGAAGAGTGCAGTAGCGTACTCCAGGCTGCCATGTAGTTCTTCTCCCACCTCGTGGATAAATAGCGACAAGTCGAATTTCGATGTCGGGTTTTCCAATGCGTAGGGTACGATGTCGACATCGGCCATCTGCAGCTCAGATCGGTTCATATTTTGCAGCGCAAACATCGCATCGAAAATCGGATTGCGGCTCACATCCCGATGCCGTACGACATGCTCCACCAGTTCTTCAAACGGGTACTCCGCATGCTCAAACGCCGTTAAAGCAAGTTGCTTCATTTCTTCCAAATAGTTTCGGAATGTTTTGTCAGCAGAAGGCATCGAGCGAATGGCTAAGGTGTTGACGAACATGCCGAGCATGCCGGACAGGTCGGCATGCGGCCGGCCAGCAATCGGCGTTCCCACTATAATCTCGTCCTGACCTGCCAGTTTACCAAGGAACATGCTGTAAGCCGCGAGCAGTACCATGAATAACGTAGTCCCCGTGTCTTGCGCTAACTGTTTGATATTAGCGGTCAATTCCGCATCGATCGTGAAATCTAGTTGGCTGCCCGCGAAACTTTGGATCGACGGACGGGCGAAATCTGCCGGCAGCTGAAGAACCGGAAGCTCGCCGCCTAGCTGCTGCAGCCAGTACTCTTTTTGTTGAACATCCGTAGGCGAATGACGGTTTTCCTCCAGCCAGACAGCATAATCCTTATAATGAAGCGATACGGGCTCGAGACGATCGCCGGCATACAGCCTTGTCAGCTCTTCAATCAAGATGCCCATGGAAGTTCCGTCGGAAATAATATGATGCATGTCAAACAGGAGCAGATGCTGCGTATCGGTCAGCTTGGTCAACTGAACGCGCAGCAGCGGTGCCTGGCTG
>NZ_JMDX01000481.1:0-1510 GCF_000935845.1 Paenibacillus sp. E194 | reverse complement strand
TGACATACCGGGAACTGGACGAACAGGCGAGCCGATTGGCACGAACGCTGAGAAGGCAGGGCGTGCAGCCAGATGGAATTGTGGGGCTAATGGCGGAACGCTCGCTCGAAATGATTGTAGGCATCTTGGGTGTATTGAAAGCTGGAGGCGCGTTCTTGCCGATTGATCCGGAGCATCCGGAAGAACGGATCCGCTATATGCTGGAAGATTCGGGTGCCTCGCTGCTGCTTGTTCAGCCGCATTTGAAAGAACAGCTCGAGACGAGGGACGGACAAGCCGCTGGACGAATGGAAACTTATTCGAGCCAACTGGTGGAACTGCGTCTGGATAGTTTGGATGACAGTGATTGGGATGACAGTGAATGCGTTAGCAGATGGGAAGGCGAGCGTGAAGCAGCTGCAGCCGAACTATCGCAGGTAGCGACAGAATCAGAAGCGAGCTCTCAACATCTTGCGTACGTCATCTATACGTCGGGGTCGACCGGAAAACCGAAAGGGGTAATGATCGAGCATCATTCCCTGGTCAATTTGAGCGTATGGCATCAACGATTCTACGGGGTGACAGAAGCGGATCGCAGCGCGAAATATGCGTCTGGGGCATTCGACGCTTCGGTGTGGGAACTGTTCCCGTACCTGATATCAGGTGCGAGCGTTTATATTATCCCAGAAGAAATCCGGTTGGATATTCACGCGCTGAACGACTATTACCACGACAACGGAATTACGATTACGTGGCTGCCGCCGCAAATGCACGAGCTGTTGTTGGAGCTGGAGAATCGCAGTTTGCGTTTGCTGCTGACCGGCTCGGATAAGGTCAAGGGGTATAAGCCGGTGAATTATGAGGTATGGAATACGTACGGGCCGACGGAAAGCACCGTCATTTGTACGGCGTACCGCATAGAAGGAGAGGAAGCGAACATTCCGATTGGAAAACCGCTGTCCAATACGCGGATGTACGTACTGGACGAGAATCGGAGGCCGCAACCGATTGGCGTGCCAGGAGAGCTGTATATTGCCGGAGTAGGATTGGCACGAGGCTATCTGAAGCGTCCGGAGCTGACGGCGGAGAAATTTGTGGACGATCCGTTCGTGCCTGGGGAACGCATGTATCGCACGGGGGATGTGGGAAGATGGCTTTCAGACGGAAACATGGAATACTGGGGTCGGATTGATCATCAGGTAAAAATTCGTGGGTACCGGATTGAAACGGGCGAAATCGAGAATCAGTTGATGCGGCACGAGCGAGTTAAAGAAACGATTGTCATCGCTCGTGAGGATGCACACGGCGATCCGTACTTGTGCGCCTACGTTGTGGCGAAAGGAACATGGGAAGCGGCAGAACTGCGCCAATGGCTGGGACGGCAGCTTCCAAGCTATATGATTCCGCCGTTCTTCGTGCAACTGGAGCGTCTGCCGTTGACGCCGAACGGGAAGATCGATCGCCGAGCGCTGCCGGAGCCGGAAGGACATGCGATGGTTGGCGTGGAGTATGTGGCGCCCCGTACGGAGTT
>NZ_JMDX01000480.1:0-1522 GCF_000935845.1 Paenibacillus sp. E194 | reverse complement strand
GGAAACGAAGCTGGCGGCGATATGGCAGGAGGTGCTTGGGCTTGCGAAGGAGATTGGCGTTTACGACAACTTCTTCGACATCGGCGGCCACTCCCTGCGGGCGACGACGCTGGTCAGCAAGGTGCACAAGGAACTGAGCGTGGATCTGCCGCTGCGCGACGTGTTCCGCCATTCCACGATCGAGAGCATGGCGGCCGCCATTTCCCGGCTGGATGAGCAGACATTCGTTGCCATTCCGGTGGCGGATGACCGGGAGGTGTACCCGCAATCTTTTGCTCAAAAACGTCTCTTTATCCTGAATCAACTGGAAGGCGCGGAGCTTAGCTACAACATGCCGGAGGCGATGCTGCTGGAGGGGGCTTTGGACCGGGCAAGGTTCGAAGAAGCGTTCCGTAAGCTCGTGGCGCGGCATGAAATGCTGCGCACCGGGTTCGAAATGGTGGATGGCGAAGCATCGCAGCGGATTTACCAGGACTTGAATTTTGCCGTGGAGTTCTATCGAGTAGATGAGCAAGAGGCCGAAGAGACGGTTCGCCGTTTTGTCCGGCCGTTTGACTTGGCGAAGCCTCCGCTGCTGAGAGTAGGCCTTGTCGAGCTGGCTCCGGAACGCCATATTCTAATGTATGATATGCATCATATTATTTCCGACGGTGTCTCGATGGAAATCTTTGTTGAAGAATTCGTTCGCTTGTACGGTGGCGAGCAATTGGAGCCTCTGCGCATTCAGTACAAAGACTACACCGTTTGGCAGCATTCGCAAGAGCAGAAGGAACGGCTTCAACATCAGGAGGCGTACTGGCTGGACATGTTCCAAGGCGAGCTTCCGGTGCTGGAAATGCCGACCGACTATCCGCGTCCGGCCGTGCAGAGTTACGAAGGACAAACGCTGGAGTTTTTCTTCGACGCTTCGAAAACCGACGGCCTGAAGCAGTTTGCCTCGGAAACGGGCACAACGCTGTTTATGGTGCTGCTTGCGGCGTATAACGTGCTTCTGCATAAATATTCGGGTCAGGAAGACGTAATTGTCGGTACGCCGATTGCCGGAAGGAATCATGGAGATGTGCAGCCGTTGATCGGAATTTTCCTAAACACGCTGCCGATCCGCAGTTATCCGGCTTCGGAGAAGACATTCCTGTCATACCTGAACGAAGTCAAAGAAACGACTCTCCACGCCTTCGAGCATCAAAACTATCCGTTCGAAGAATTGGTGGATAAGGTGCAAGTCACCCGTGATTTAAGCCGCAATCCGCTCTTCGACACGCTGTTTACGATGCAGAATACAGAGAACGAGGAATTTGAGCTGGAAGGGCTTCGCCTGATTCCTTATCCGAGCGCACTGGATACCGCGAAGTTTGATATCAGCTTGGATGTGGGCGAGGAGAACGGCGGCTTGGATTACAGCTTCGAATATTCGACGTCTCTTTACAAAAGGGAGACGATCGAACGTCTGGCGAAACATTACGAGCAGCTGCTCGTAGCGATCGTAAGCCGTCCGGATGCGAAGATTGCCGAGCTGAACTTG
>NZ_JMDX01000479.1:0-1524 GCF_000935845.1 Paenibacillus sp. E194 | reverse complement strand
GCGTATCGGGCGTCGGATTGGCCAGGGGCTATTTGAATCGAGGAGGGCTAACGGCCGAACGGTTCGTGGATAATCCAATCCTCCCTGGCCGGAAAATGTATAAGACCGGGGATTTGGGAAGATGGCTGCCAGACGGGAACCTGGAGTACTTGGGGCGGGTTGATCACCAAGTTAAAATTCGGGGATACCGAATTGAATTGGGTGAGATTGAAGCGTGCCTGCTACGGCATGAGGCGGTGAAGGAAGCCATTGTCCTTGAACGGCAAGATGCGCAAAGAGACGTGTACCTCTGCGCATACGTTACAGTAGACGGGGCGGTGGATGCAGCTGAACTTCGCCGTTTATTGGTTCGGCAACTGCCTAGCTTTATGATTCCGCAGTTCTTTGTGCAGTTAGAACAAATGCCGTTGACGCCAAACGGAAAAATTGATCGCCAAGCGTTTCCGGAGCTGGCAGAACATGCTGCAACAGGAGCGGAATATGTTGCGCCACGGACAGAGTTGGAGGCGAAACTGGCAAATTTGTGGCAGCGCGTGCTAGGTATTGAGCGGGTCGGGGTAAAAGATAATTTCTTCGATCTCGGAGGTCATTCAATAAAAGCGACGATGCTTGTTTCCAGAATGCATAAAGAACTAGATATAGACGTATCTTTGCGCACCATTTTCCAAATGCCGACCTTGGAACAGTTGGCGCAAGCGGCTGCTGTTGCGAGGCAACAATTATATGTTTCGATTGAGCAGGCAGAGCAGAGAGCATATTATCCCGTTTCTTCGGCGCAAAAAAGGATGTACATCCTGAACCAATTGGAAAGTACAGGGCTCGGGTATAACATGCCGGGGGTATATGCGGTAGAAGGGCCGCTCGCTGCGGAGCGGTTAGAGCAGGCGTTTCGCACATTGATTGCGCGCCATGAATCGCTGCGCACCTCGTTTGAGATGGTGGATGGAGAGCCGGTGCAGCGCGTGCACAGTCAGGTGCCTTTCGCGATTGAGAGGAAGCGTCTGACGCAGCTGTTTAAGGCAGCGATCCCACAGGGAGCCGGGGATACGTCGGAGAAGGAACGTATCGCAGAAATGGCGGAAGTGGAAATAGCCAAGCAGGTGGAGGCGTTCGTGCGTCCGTTTGATTTGGAGCAAGCGCCGCTATTGCGTGTAGGAATGATCGAAGTGGAGGAGAACCGTCAACTGCTCCTGTTTGATATGCATCATATTGTTTCCGACGGAGTCTCGATGAATGTGCTTGTTCAGGAATTTGCGCGTTTGTATGAAGGGGAAAGCTTGCCGGAGCTGCGCATTCAATACAAAGATTATGCAGCGTGGCAGCAGTCACTGACTCAAAGCGAGACGATGCGGAAACAGGAAGCGTTCTGGTTGGAGACGTTTGCGGGCGACATCCCGATACTGGAGCTGCCGACGGATTATGCGCGCCCGGCGGTGCAGAGCTTTGAAGGGGATGATGTTACTTTTGGCGTTAGTCAAGAAGTGACTGCAAGCTTACAGCGAATTGCTGCAGAGACCGGAGCAA
>NZ_JMDX01000478.1:0-1535 GCF_000935845.1 Paenibacillus sp. E194 | reverse complement strand
TCTCGTTATCCGGCTCATAAGCAGCGCTATCGGAGCTGTCAGAACTGACAGAGTTATCAAAGCTATCATGGCTATCAGAGCTATGGCTATCATGGCTCCACGCACTTTGCGCGCTTGCCGCAAGTAGCTCTTCGATGATGAGTGTCTTGCCGCCGTATCCAAGACCTTTGTGTGTTGGAGCGGATGGGGCGTCCGCCAGCAGGCAAGCCACTTTCGAATCCTCCAGCATATACGCTATGCGTTCCGTCGGATAGGAAGGATCGACCGGTAGGAAAGCCGCGCCTGTTTTCAAAATGCCCAGCAAACCAATCATCATGTGGGCGGAACGTCCCGCCATCAGTCCGACAATACGGTCGCTGCCGATCTGTTCCAGGCGCAAGGCAGCAGCCATGCGATCCGACAACCGATCCAGTTCCTCGTACGTAAGTCTTGTATCGGCACATACGAGCGCAACAGCTTCCGGTGTTGCCTTTGCCTGCTTGCGGAACAACTGATGCACCGAGGCATTCGGCGTTTTCTGTACAGGTCCGTCCATCCAGCCTTGGAGCGTCATCCGGTCCTGTTCGTTCAGCAAGCTTGCTTTGCCAAGGGTGACATCCGGGTCAGCGGCCGTATGCCGCAGCAGCGTGATGAAATGATCTTTCCACCGTGAGATCGTATCCGCCTCAAAGAGTGCTGTCGCGTACTCCAGACTGCCGTGCAGTTCCTCTCCCACCTCGTGGATAAATAGCGACAAGTCGAATTTCGATGTCGGGTTTTCCAACTCGTAGGGGGCGATGTCGACATCGGCCATCTGCAGTTCGGACCGGTTCATATTTTGCAGTACGAACATCGCATCGAAAATCGGATTGCGGCTCACATCCCGATGCCGTACGACGTGCTCCACCAGTTCTTCAAACGGGTATTCCGCATGCTCAAACGCCGTTAAAGCCAGTTGTTTCATTTCTCCCAAATAGCTTCGGAATGTTTTGTCGGCGGATGGCATCGAGCGGATGGCTAAGGTGTTGACAAACATGCCGAGCATGCCGGACAAGTCGGCATGAGGGCGGCCAGCAATCGGCGTTCCCACCATGATCTCATCCTGACCTGCCAGTTTACCCAGGAACATGCTGTAAGCCGCGAGCAGTACCATGAATAACGTGGTTCCCGTGTCTTGCGCCAGCTGTTTGATGCTAGCGGTCAATTCCGCATTGATCGTGAACTCCAGGCGGCTGCCCGCGAAGCTTTGGATCGACGGACGGGCGAAATCGGCCGGCAGCTGAAGAACCGGAAGCTCGCCGCCTAGCTGCTGCAGCCAGTACTCTTTTTGTTGGACATACGTAGGCGAATAACGGTTTGCCGCCAGCCAGACAGCATAATCCTTATAATGAAGCGATACGGGCTCGAGACGATCGCCGGCATACAGCCTTGTCACCTCTTCAATCAAAATGCCCATGGAAGTTCCGTCGGAAATAATATGATGCATGTCAAACAGGAGCAAATGCTGCGTATCGCTCAGCTTGGTCAACTGAACGCGCAGCAGTGGTGCCTGGCTC
>NZ_JMDX01000477.1:0-1545 GCF_000935845.1 Paenibacillus sp. E194 | reverse complement strand
GTGGCCAAGTTCGACCTGACGCTCAATGCTCATGAAGCTGAGCATGGCATTCTGCTAAGTTTGGAGTATGCGACGGCCTTGTACGGACAAGCGACAATGACGCGCATGTCCGAGCATTTGGTGCATCTGCTGCGGGAAGTGGCGGCGAATGCCAGCATCCGCTTGGACGAGATTCGCCTAATAAGCGAGGCGGAGCGGGGGCAGTTGCTGACCAAGTTCCAGCCGGAAGCCGCAGCCGAGGAGAATCGAATACCGGAGGATGCTGTCTTCTATCGATTGTTCGAAGAGCAGGCGAAGCGGACGCCGGAGCAGGTGGCGGCTGTGTATGAAGAGCAGCGGATAAGCTACGGGGAATTGAACGAGCGGGCCAATCAATTGGCGCGCGTGCTGCGCCAAGATGGCGTGCAGGCGGATGATATCGTCGGCCTGATGATCGACCGCTCGCTGGATATGCTGATCGGGGTATTGGCGGTCATGAAAGCGGGCGGAGCGTACTTGCCGATAGACCCGGACTATCCGGAAGAGCGCATCCGGTATATGCTGCAGGATTCGGGGGCGAAGCTGCTGGTGCTGCCAGGACGTTTGTGTGATCGCGTGCCGAGTCATGTACCAAGTGATGTACCCGGTCATTTATCAGGCGAAATGGGCTATGTATCAGACTTTGTATCAAGCGATGTACCGAATCATGTGCCGAGTCAGGCGTCAAGCGAGGAAGCGGAAGAGCATCCGGCTGCAAAGCAGAAAGAGGGAGCTTCCTACCGCATCCTGCTGATGGAAGATGAGGCGATCGCCCGGGAAAATATGGCTAACTTGCCGCCGCTTGCGGGGCCGCAGCATTTGGCCTATGTCATCTACACGTCGGGTTCGACTGGCAATCCGAAAGGAGTTATGGTCGAGCACCGCAGCTACGCGGGCTTGGCGCATGCTTGGAAGCAGGCATACCGGTTGGATGCGTTCCGGGTGAGCTTGCTACAATTGGCGAGCTTCTCGTTTGACGTATTTGCAGGAGATATGGCGCGGGCGCTGTTGTGGGGAGGACAGATGGTCATCTGTCCAAGTGATGTCAGAATGGATCCAGCGTCGCTGTACGAGCGGATCCGCGATTACGGCATCAATATCTTGGAGTCGACGCCAGCGCTGGTATTGCCGTTAATGCAGTATATCGAGGAGAACGATCTCGACATAAGCGAGATGAAGCTGCTCATTCTCGGCTCGGATGTCTGCCCAGCCGGGGAATTCCAGAAGCTGGTTCGCCGCTTCGGATCGTCGATGCGCATTCTAAACAGCTACGGGGTTACCGAAGCGTGTATTGATTCCAGCTTCTATGAAGAAGGGGAAGAAGCGGATGGGGCAGAACGGAGCCGCGGGAATGTTCCGATAGGCCGTCCACTGCCGCATGTCCGCATGTACGTGGTCAATGAACGGATGCAGCTGCAGCCGATCGGAGTGCCGGGGGAATTATGCATTGGCGGCATCGGAGTCGCCCGCGGGTATTTGGGTCGTCCGGAACTGAGCGCCGAGAAGTTCGTGGCGGATCCGTTCCAA
>NZ_JMDX01000476.1:0-1616 GCF_000935845.1 Paenibacillus sp. E194 | reverse complement strand
TCATTGAATTTCGCGAATTGTTCCCATTTGTCTTTAGGGTCAGTAGGCAACTTATCCAAGATGAAGAAGTTACCAAGTGTAAATGCTGGCATATCGTAGCCTTCTGTCTTAGCAGGCAAGTATTCTACTGTGCTATCGTCGATACGTTTGTAGTGAACATCTTCGATACCGTTATTCACCAGGTTGCGCAAGTATTTGTCAGAGTTCAGCAAGTTCAAGAATTCCATTGCTTTCTCTGGGTACTTGGAGTTCGCGGAAACACCGTGCATGGAACCCATTACAGACCAGTTATACACATAAGGCTCTGTATAAGGCGTTGATACAACTGGATATCCAAGCGTTTGAGACCATTGGTTGTCTGCGAACGGTTGAGTGTCCGGCATGTCAACGAACCATTTGCCCGTTTTCATTTCATCGCCGTTTTGTGCTGTAGCTGCGTCTTTCTTTACGTAACCTTTTTTGTAGTAATCATGCATTGTCTCGAAGTTCTTCATCATGTCTGGTTGTTCCAGAATGTTGACGAGTTTCAAGTCGTTCGTATCCGTCAATGCTACACCGATTGGCAAGTTTTCGTTAACCAAGTCGTAAGGAACACCGAACTTGAATTGCTTGTCAGCAGACACTGGATACAATCCAGGCTCGCCTGCTTTTACTTTTGCAAGAACCGGCTCCAAATCGTTCAATGTCTTGATGGAGTTGATGTCGATGTTGTACTTATCAACATATTTCTTGTTGAAGCGGAATACTTTTTGAGCTGGAAGCTCTTTATTTACAGGAATCGCGTATGTTTTACCCTCGATTTTAGCACCTTCCAAGAAGGACGGATGAACGTTCTTTTTAATATCTTGACCATATTTATCTAACAGCTCATCCAGTTCATAGAACGCACCTTTTTTCGCGTTCTGTACATAATCAAATGCCCATGAGGACGTGAAAGCGATATCAAAAGGTTCCCCAGAAGCGGCGATTACCTGCATCTTTTGGTTGTAATCGCCCCAGTCGAACATTTTCATTTTGATTGTAGCGCCGATTTTTTCTTTCGTGTACTCGCTGACTTTCTCCATTACCTTGTCAACGTCTTTTTGCGGAGTACCGATCGTGTACCAGATCAGTTCTACTGGCTTTTCGTCTTTTTTGTCTCCTGCTGTGCCAGCCGCCTCATCTTTTTTATTTCCGCAACCTGCGAGAACCAAAGATGCGACCATGATGAGGCAGAATGTCATCATCAGCATTTTTTTTTGCTTTAGCCATTTTGTTACCTCCCCTTTTTGTACCACGCTGAATGTTTATATTATTTCCAGAGGCGGCAATGATCATCGCCGCCATCCGGGAATAACCATAGGGTAAAGAGTTATTCTTTTACCGCACCAATCGTCAAGCCTTGAACGAAGTAGCGTTGGAAGAATGGATACGCACATGCGATTGGCAATGTTGCCAGTACGACAAGCGCCATCCGAGTTGCTTCCTGCGGCAATGTCCGCAGCATTTCAAGCGATTGACCGGAAGAGTTCAACTGTGCGTTCGACAGCAAGAACTGCATACTGTTCTCGATGCGCATCAACATCGACTGCAATGGCACGAGCGCGGATTGTCGATATAGAGCAAAGCGTTGAACC
>NZ_JMDX01000475.1:0-1638 GCF_000935845.1 Paenibacillus sp. E194 | reverse complement strand
TAAAAATCAGTACGCAACTCTTGATCACGCGATAGAAATCAAGCGGTTTGCTGATGCCCTCACGCGCCATTTCTTCTCCAAAAACAAAGATTCGCAGATGCGAGAAATACACCTTGCGAGGTGTAATCGTGGTCATGCGTCGTATCGCTTGGAACACCGTATTTCCTTTTGCACTATATAACGTTACAGGAGCTCTGTTGCCGCTCGGTTTGCGTGCCGATACCTCGCCCGGATCGACAACCTGCACAAAAACCTCATACTGCCCATTCTCTGCTTTATCAATGCCCATTCCTACCGCTATGGCCAAATCATTCATCTCACGCCGATTCCAGCAGCCAGAGACGAGCAGACCAAGCAGCAGAAGCAGCAGGCAGCTGATGAGAACGGATCTCCGCTTCATGACTGTCGCCCCCCTTTTCACTTGATGATATTGTTATTTTGTTGGTGGCTTAGGCTTAGCTTGTTCCGGAGGCTGCTGCCGATTTTGATTGTTCGGACTCATGTAGCTTGGTCTTGTCCGCATTGCCCACTGCGGCAACCTAAAGATCGTATCTTTCTGATCTTTGATAATGATAGGTGCAAGCGGACTCATATAAGGAACGCCAAAAGAGCGCAGGCTGCACAAATGGAGAACAATGGCGATCAGACCAATGCAGACCCCGAACAGCCCGAAAGATGCAGCGAGCAGCATGAGTGGAAAGCGAAGCATGCGGAACGCATTCGACATGCTGTATGCGGGAAATACGAAGCTGCAAATCGCCGTCGTCGACACAACGATGACCATCGCAGCAGAGACGATACCCGCATCGACCGCAGCTTGTCCAATGACGAGCGTTCCCACAACTGACACTGCTGGCCCAATCATTCTTGGCATACGGATTCCCGCTTCCCGAAGCAGCTCGAATAGAATCTCCATCATAATCGCCTCGAAGACAGCAGGAAAAGGAATCCCTTCCCGCTGTGCCGCCAAGCTGATCAGCAGCTGCGTTGGAAGCATCTCCTGGTGGAATGTCGTGATTGCGACATATAGTGATGGCCCTAACAGCGCGATGAAGATGCCGATATAGCGAAGGATACGAACAAGAGTGCTAATGTCCGATCGGAAGAAGTAATCCTCAGCCGCATGGAGGAAGGATACGAATAACGCAGGCACTACGAGCACGGACGGTGTGCCATCCACGATAATGGCGATCTTCCCTTCCAGCAGCTCTGCGGCGATGACATCAGGGCGCTCTGTATTGTATACCGTCGGGAAGGGAGTAAGCGTCTTATCCTGAATCAACTCTTCGATATATCCGCTCTCCAGAATGCCGTCAATATCGATTTGAGCCAGACGGTCTCGCACCTCTTGTACGACCTTGTCATTGGCGATCCCTTGAATGAACATAATCGCGACATTCGTTTGTGTGAGACGACCGAACGACTTCGTCTCCACGCGCAAATCCTGATGCTTGATCCTTCTCCGAACCAGTGATGTATTCGTTCGTAGTGTCTCAGAAAACGCCTCACGAGAGCCTCGAACAGATGGTTCTGTTGTTGCCTCTACTACACCGCGATCCTTCCATCCCTGTGTGCAGGCCGACAACCCTGTTGTATAGCCATCCAAGAGCAGTACCGTATTGCCGGATAATACTCCTT
>NZ_JMDX01000474.1:0-1653 GCF_000935845.1 Paenibacillus sp. E194 | reverse complement strand
ACGGCCAGGGGAGTAGGTTCGGATTATAGAAGCGATAAAGGGTGGACGGAATGGACAGAACAAGCAGGCAAGACGGGCACAAAGACGATCACCTTTAAAACAGGCGAGGAAGAAAACTATTTTCTTATATGGGGAATCCATAACGGAGGGGCGTTATCCCTAGATGATATTATAATAAAAGAAGATGAGTATCAGTATGATGCAAATGGACGATTAAGCCGAGTCTATTTACCGGGTAATGTTGAAATTAAATATTTTTATGATGCCAATGGAAATTTGATGCGGCGTGTGAGTGATTTTAGAAAGGATGCGAAATTATGATGAAGACGAAAAAGATAATAGTCCCCTTTTTGATTGTAATTATATTAATCATGGTTCAGTCAGGACTCGTATATGCAGAAAATAGAGATTATACATATGATGAATCAAACCGATTGACGCAAACCGACAAGATTCAATTTATATATGATAACAACGGTAATTTACTAGAAAAGAAGAAAATCTCTCATGATAATGAGATACACTATGTTTCATCCAATGATTTCTCATCGAATCAGGGGGAGAACTACTGGTACTATCAAGAATGGGATGGAAAAGAATATAAAAATTTAGAATGGGATGATGCATTAAAACAGTGGAAAGGAAGTCAAGATTGGCTAAGGGTGGCTCGGGAGTTTCAACATCCGGATGGTAATGATTCGGTGCGAAAATGGGTAGCCCCCAAACGTGGAAAAATAGAAATAACGGGAAAAGTAGCAAAAATGGAGGGCCAAGTATTCGGGGATGGAGTTCAAGTGAAAGTAATGAAAAATGCAGTCCAGTTGTGGCCCTCTTCCGGATGGCACGAGATAGTATTCAATGATACTCAGGGCATAGATGTTAATATAACGACAGAGGTAGAAAAAGGGGATTCTATCTATTTCATAGTCAACCAAAAGCAACATATTGGTTACGATGGAACATATTGGAATTCAAAAATAACTTATATTACGCCGAAATCTTCTGCAATTGAAGCGTTCTCTCCAAATCAAGGGGACGATAACTGGTATTATCAGGAGTGGGATGGAAAAGAGTACAAAGACTTGACTTGGAAAGCTGATCTAAAGCAATGGCAAGGTAGTACTTTCTGGCTCAGAATAGCTAAAGAGTTTCAGCATCCGGACGGTAATGATTCGGTACGAAAATGGGTAGCCCCAAAGGATGGTAAAATAAATATAACCGGGAAAGTCGCAAAATTAGAAGGGCAAATATATGGGGATGGGGTACGTGTAAAAATAAAGAAAAATCGTACTCAGATATGGCCAACATCAGAATGGAGGGATACAGCATATGATGATACAAAAGGCGTAAATATTTCTTTAGTGACAGAGGTAGAAAAAGGGGACTCCATTTATTTCATTGTCAATCAGAATGGAACAATTGACTATGATACTACTTATTGGGATCCTACGATTATGTATATCCCTACTGTGTATCTAAAGGATTTTTCAGCTATTCAAGGCAAAAATAACTGGTACTATCAAGAATGGAATGGGAAAGAATATAAAAATTTAACGTGGAATGATGAGCTTAAACAGTGGCAGGGGAGTACTTATTGGTTAAGAATTGCTCAAGATTTCATGCATCCAGATGGAAACGATGTTGTACGGACGT
>NZ_JMDX01000473.1:0-1660 GCF_000935845.1 Paenibacillus sp. E194 | reverse complement strand
GGTTCGTTAGCGGTAAGTTTTTATAACTGACAGGAACTTGTTATAAATACGAGCAGCTAGGAACATGATACTAGTGTTTGCAGAGTTATGTCATGAGTAGGGAAAGTCTTGAAATGAGAATGATGACAGCATGTGTTGGCGAGGAGGAACAATAATGGTTGATTTGGGCAAGGTGTTAGTAGAGGAATCACGAGGCGGTTGGTTGGAATGTGCATATACAGGACATATTGTAGGTGTTAACGAACAAGCTGAGACACTATTCCATGTTGGTGACCCTGACTATGTAAGCTTTATGCGCTCTTCTTCGAAGCCGGTGCAGGCGCTCCCTGCTTTGTTAGCAGGTGTTCCGGAGCATTACGGATTAAGTGAGGAAGAGATCGTCTTAATGACCGCATCTCATCGTGCGCAGCAGTTCCATGTACAAGCACTGGAATCGTTCATGAAGAAAACAGGGATCACTGAGGATCAATTCGTATGCAAGCCTACCTATCCACTGAATGTTGCTGCAAGAGACGAGCGGATTGCCAACGGGCAACCACCTCGTTCCTTATATCACAACTGCTCGGGCAAGCATCTGGGCGTATTGGCATTATGCAAGATGATGGGATGGCCAACCGATAACTATGCAGAACCGGAGCAACCCGTTCAGCAGCAGGTGCTGCGCTTGATGTCTCAGCTTGCTGATGTGCCTGCCCGGCAAATTAAATTAGGAACGGATGGCTGCGGGTTCCCGGTATATGCGATTCCAATTCGCAATATAGCCCTCTTGTATTTGAGATTGGCTTGTCCGGATTTAATTGTAGATGGGGAAGTGCGCAGAGCGATTACACGCTTGACGGGCCTAATGAACAAACATCCATTCTTTGTATCCGGAACGGAGCTTATTTGTCCAACGCTGCTGCAGGATCCGAATATCGTAGCGAAGGGTGGAGCCAAAGGCATCTATTGCTTCGGCTTGCGCGAGCAGAGAATAGGGATAGCCTTCAAAGTGATGGACGGATCGGAAGATCAATGGCCGATCATTGCTGCTGACATCTTAGAGCAGATTCAATACCCGACGACTGCAACCATCGAGCGATTGAAAAAGCTGAGCCCTGCGGAGACGAAAAACGACAATGCGAGGGTAGTAGGAATTCGCAAGCCTGCTTTTACACTTGAGTGGGTTAGATCATAAGAAACTAAGAACATACTATTAGAACCTGCTTGTATGAGCTGAAATATGGCTTGGCAAGCAGGTTTTTAGGCAAGAAAAAATACCACCATAAAATCTTTAAAAAAGATTTGCAATTCAATTATCAGTCTGATATATTATTACTTGTCCTTGTTGAACGGCAACGACGACAACGAAGCAAATGAAGTTGTACAGATTGGTTAAGACAAGATAATATGCGGACATAGCTCAGTGGTAGAGTATCGCCTTGCCAAGGCGAGGGTCGCGAGTTCGAATCTCGTTGTCCGCTCCAGAATATGCGCCCTTAGCTCAGCTGGATAGAGCGTTTGACTACGAATCAAAAGGCCGGGAGTTCGAATCTCTCAGGGCGCGCCACTTAATTTAATAATGGGTATTTACTAAGCCGGTGTGGCGGAATTGGCAGACGCGCGCGACTCAAAATCGTGAGGGAAACCGTGGAGGTTCGAGTCCTCTCACCGGCACCATCCA
>NZ_JMDX01000472.1:0-1661 GCF_000935845.1 Paenibacillus sp. E194 | reverse complement strand
TATGGAAGTGTAGTGCTTGATTGCCTCTTCCGCATTGCCGAAGAACATCAGAAACGGATTGATATTCGATGCGTTCACGCAAGTTCATCTCCTTTTAGCCACTTGTCTCCACACTATTTATTCTCGATTGCTTTCATACACATACCTAGCCCATGTATGGCATCATTTAAAAAACTTGACTGCATGGAAAACAAGTTCGAAACACTTCATGTTTATGAAGAATGGCCCACAACTGCATATTTCTCCAAATACGCCCCTCGCTGTACCTCATCCCATTCCAATGCAGGATCAATCTGAACTGCGATCATGTCCAGCAGCTTCCCTTTTTCAAATATGCAGTGATAGTCGTAGCAATGCATATCGCTTCTCATGCCCTGAAGAACTTGAGGCATATTAGAGGCGACTCCTTGATTATGAACATCCATAATCCAATCTACTCGTTTCCAATCCAAGATGCCCTCGTCTGTCTTAATCGGCGTATTGTATGTAAAGCTCTTCTCCACACTTGCTGCGTACAAATACATGCCGCCAAACCTCATCCCGTCCACCCTCCAACTGACGATGCCCTTGAATGTCAAATCCGTGGGCGTTATTCCCGTTTCTTCTTTCAATTCACGTTCCATCGATTCACGAGGAGACTCCCCAGCTTCCAGCTTGCCGCCGATGCCATTCCAGCACCCCATCCAGCTCGGTTTCTCCCGATTAAGCAGCAGAACCTCGTTCCCGCGTTGAATATAACAGATATTGTAGATTAGCATATGATGTCTCTCCTGATGTTTTGTAATAGTGGAAAAGATAGTTTGGGCTGTCATCTACAGTCGAAACAACCTGATTTGCGTTCGAAGCTGCACGAGCATGATTCCAGTTATCGTTCCAAAAACAAGGCTGATAAGCGACAGCGGCAACCCGACAAAAAGTATCAGCATGCCTATTGCCGGATCATCTTCAGGGGCATTCACAACGTTAAGATTGATAATCGGTTGGAGTCCAACCATCCATACGATAATCCAAACGATATAAGCAACTGATGAGATTAGAAACTGCCTCCATTGTCCCTTTGACACGAGCATGTGACGCTGTGATTGCCGTTAATAATAAATCCATGCATAAGTACGGAACTGAGCGAATTCTCGTCAGCTCCAACCATAAATCTGATGTATTGAAGACATGCGACAACATGTAGTAAGGCTGGCAGCGTGCGCAACAACCATTTCATCTGACCGCCCCCCATCATAACATTGCCTTATGTATCAGGAGCATATCCTGTACGTTATTCAGCGGCTAATGGCTTCGCATGTTGAAATCGAATAATAGAGAAAGCATCCACCGTAGACGCAAGCACTGCATTGTAAATGGGATGCAAATTCGGTGTAAACCGCAATTCTACACCGGCTTGTACGATGTGCTGAATGAGATCGGTCATCGGCTCGATCTGAATGGGCCTCACCGTTTGTTGCGAAATATAGTATCCAGCATTCGCATCTAGTAACTGAAAAGTGGAATCTTCAAACGTATATTTATAGATCGTTGTATTGCTTATCTGCTCGAGCCAGTCATTCTCAACCACTATTATTTTGTTTGCCACTGTGTGACCAAAGAATCTCGCTTCATCTTCCGTACTCATCATGTCCGATTTTGCATAAATGACCCTTGGACAATCT
>NZ_JMDX01000471.1:0-1699 GCF_000935845.1 Paenibacillus sp. E194 | reverse complement strand
ATGAACGAAAAATTTGCGCCGCGTTTGGAGGCGTTTACAAACAACGTATGGGTATCTTCCATTCAGGAAGCCATTATGGTTACACTACCTATGATTTTTATTGGATCGTTTGTTACCTTGATCTCGATTCTGAAAGACTTTATTCCGGGAATGCCGGACTTAACGCCTATAACTACATTCAGCTTCGGCCTGCTGGGGATCTTTATTGCTTTCCTAACGCCCTACACGGTGATGCAGAAGAAAGGGCGCGACAAAATCAAGCTCATTGCCGGCGCGACAGGCATCTCCTTATTCCTGATGCTGCTGAAGCCCGTCACGAACGAAGACGGAACGATTCAGTTCATTATGGAACGTTTCGGGCCTTCTGGAATGATTACCGCGCTGCTTGTCGGAGTTGCGGTGGCCGTAGTACTCAATGTGTTCAACAATTTCTCATTTTTCAAAAAGGATTCGAATTTGCCGGAGTTCATCATGGAATGGTTCGACTTCCTCGTTCCGATTGCGATTATTCTTACGCTGGGATGGGTGCTCGTATATCAGCTGAACTTCGATATCTTTGATTTGATTGTAAGCGTATTCGAGCCAGTTAACGCATTAGGCCAAACGCTATGGGGCTTCCTGCTCTTTAACATGATTGGCGTCGCGCTGTATTCCTTCGGGGTCAGTCCGTGGGTGATCATCCCAATCTTCTATGCAATCTGGATTCCAGCGATTGAGCAGAACGCAGCCCTGGTGGCGCAAGGACTTGAACCGGTCAACATTAATACGTTTGAAACATTCTTCTCCGGTTGGCTCGGAGTAGGCGGACTTGGTGCGACCCTGCCGCTTATCATCTTGTTCCTGTTTGCAAAATCGCAGAAGCTGAAATCGATTGGCAGGGCGACGCTCGTTCCATCTTTATTTAACATCAACGAGCCTGTGATATACGGAGCACCGATCGCATTTAACCCGATTTTGATGATTCCGATGTGGATCAACGGTATCATTACGCCGATTATCGTATACTTTGCGCTAGACCTTGGATTCGCTCAGATTCCAAGCAAGGTGTTCCAGCTGTGGTATACACCGATTGGATTATCCACATACCTCATGTCCGGTTTTAATGGGCTTATCCTGCTGGCAGTCGTGCTGGCCATCATCTTTGCCGTATGGTATCCGTTCTACAAGATTTATGACGCGCAAGAGCTGAAGAAGGAGCAGGAAGAGGCGAAACAGCAATAAAACGTAGAAAGTGGGGAAATATTATGAATCAAAAGATAAACGATTGGATGAAGGAATTAACGCTAGAGGAGAAGGCTTCGCTATGTGCAGGACTGAATATGTGGATGACGAAGGGGATCGACCGCCTGAATATCCCGCCGCTCCACATGTATGACGGTACGAATGGCATCCGCAAAACGAATAGCGATGAAGAGATGGGGATTGCTACGACGGGCAATATTCCAGCCACGTGTTATCCAACCGGCTCTGCGATCGGTTCCTCTTGGAATACGGAGTTATTGCACGAGGTTGGTGTAGCGCTTGGTGTTGAAGGGAAGGAAATGGGTGTTGAGCTTCTGCTCGGGCCTGGCATCAATATGAAGCGCACGCCGCTAGGCGGCCGCAACTTCGAATATTATTCCGAAGACCCTTGTCTGTCCGTGAGCTCGGCGCAGCCTTCGTGAATGGGCTTCAAAGTCAAGGCGTTGGCGCTTCCGTG
>NZ_JMDX01000470.1:0-1699 GCF_000935845.1 Paenibacillus sp. E194 | reverse complement strand
AATAACATTAATACAATATAATAACAACAAAATATAAGCGCTCTTTCTCTATCCAAACATGGCTGTGATTTGTCGTGCTTTCGATAGGCAAGAAGGGGTGCTTTTTTATTGTTCTTCGCAGGGAAATACACGGGGAAATCGCTATGTATCAAGGATTTGGGAGATAAGGTCAGCATTAAAAGACTAAGTAGAGGAACAAAGCTGGTTCGTCAAAATAATCAGAATTGGAGAGAAGTCAATAGACAGAAAAGAAACAAAATTTCAGGAATATTGGATTAAATCCATTTGGGACAATTGATGACAGATATTGTTTAGTATAAAAATAATATTATTGACAGAATTAACCTTTCAACTTTATTATCTTTGGTAACAAATCTATCATTTGAGAGGAGCTTGTAAATATGTGGTTTCTGTTGTTATGGGGATTGGGAATTGTTTCAGCGGTAGTGCAGCTTTGGATCAACGGTTTTTCAGCTGACACGAGCGAAATTGCAAATGTGCTTTTGCTGCATCAATTTGTTGTGACATTTGGCTTGGTGGGCGTCATTGGATTTATTTACAACATTGCGATTGCTGACAGAACCGCATCTCAACTGGGATGGCCAGGCGGACCGTTTCAAGTCAAGTATGGGTTTTCCCAAGTTGGTCTTGGGGTGATGGGGATTATGGCAATTTGGTTTCATGGCAACTTCTGGGTAGGTGTACTTGTCACGATGTACATATACGGGTTAAGCGGTTTGTGGTCTCATACATATGTCATGATTAAGAACAAGAAAGTTGATGCAGACAGTATTGGAAATCTGATCATGGATGTCGTGTACCAAACGTTCATTACGGTTCTGTCGATCATGGCAGGCGGAATCTGGGTCTTCAACTAAGGAGGTCTAGCTTATGGTAACGCGCAGACTAGAATTAACAGAAGTCCAGAAGGGAATATTCTTCGATTGCCAAATTGACGACCCGCTCTCTTATAACATCACAGCTTCCATCATGCTTGAAGGAGTAAACGAGGCTCGGTTAGAGCAAGCTCTGAATCTAGTCATTGAGGAGCAGGAAGCCTTGCGATGCAGTCTTGATGTCAGTGATGAGATGCCTCTCCTCGTTGTCCACAAACGAATCAATATTCAACTAACAAAGTTAGATTTCTCTGCAGAACCTGAACTTCAGGAAGAACGGGTAAAGCATCAGGTTGAGCAAGAGTTAAGCCGAGTATTTGACCTCACAGCAGCTCCGCTTTTTCACACAAGCTTGATTAAGCTATCTGACAAAAAGCATATTTTTCTCATCAGCATTCACCATATCATCTCCGACGGATTATCACTCGAAGTCTTGAAGCAAAAGCTCATGGAATACGATCATAAGCTCGCACGAAAAGAGCCAATTGAAATACAGCCGAATACGGGATTTACCGACTTTATGAGCCAAGAAAATACAAAACTTGCTCAGGGAGGGTACGACAAAGAAAGAGAATATTGGGCAAAAAAAATGGTAGGTGCAGAACCTCTTGCCTTACCGAATGATTTTATACGACATCAAGTTCATGGGGTCGGCAAGGAAAAGCGATTCGAGATCTCATCTAATCTATTGCAACAGATTCATAAACAGGCGAGGGAACAGGAAGTTACGACCTTTATGTTTGTCTTGGCCGCATTCGGTGTACTGTTGAATCGTTATACGCAGCAAGAGGATGTTGTGTTCT
>NZ_JMDX01000469.1:0-1703 GCF_000935845.1 Paenibacillus sp. E194 | reverse complement strand
TATAAGCAGAAGAGCAAAAGCGAAGCTTAGTCATACAGTTTTACGGAATGTAATCGTTCATGTTAGAGGAGCAATGAAGGGTTTGAATAAGACGAGAATGATGTGGTGGAGGATAGGTAGATGGATCGACAATAAAGCGACGGCTGTGCGCCTTGGCAACACGGCAGTGCTTATCAGCCTGCTTGCGCAGCGACGAGCTAGGAGGAGAATACAATAGTACGTAGGCAGCGGCTTGGAGATTTTTCATCAAGCTGCTTTTTTGCATGTTGCGTGAGTTGCAGCTATTCAGTTACAGGCATTCGACCGGCAAATCAGAGAATGTTATGATATTTACAACACATTCGAAGCGAAGCAACAACCTAGCAGCAGCAACAACGGCAATGAAAAGAAGGTGTGTGAACGTGTACTTTGATCGAGAAATGATTCGAAATAGATTGCATGCCCAATTGAAATCGAACGGGCACATTATTGGCGTAGCAGCCGGTGCAGGGATTTCGGCTAAATATGCGGTAAAGGGCGGCGCCGATTTCATTTTGGCCCTGAATTCGGGGCGCTTCAGACAGATGGGCTTAAGCTCTCTAGGGGGACTGCTCCCATTTGGGAACTGCAATGAGCTTGTCATGGAATTTGGCTCGAAGGAAATTGTACCGCTCGTCAGAGAGGTACCGGTGATGTTCGGGTTATGCGCAACAGATCCGACGATTCAGTTGGAGGCGTACATTCAAGAAATTCGGAATAAAGGATTCTCGGGAATTAATAATTACCCTACCGTTGGACTGATTGGCGGACAATTCGGCGAGGCGTTGGAAGAAGCGGGTATCAGCTTCGCGTCGGAAGTGGAAGCGATCCGTATTGCAAGCGGGATGGGAATGTTCACGATTGCGTTCGTGTTCAATCAGGAACATGCGCAACAGATGGCAGCAGCCGGGGGCAGATGTGATCTGTGCTCACTTAGGATTTACGAAGGGTGGCGTTTTAGGCGCCTCGAAGGTGCTTTCTTTGAAGGCAGCCGCAGACTTGGCGGCGCAGATTTTCCAAGCGAGCGATAAAATCAATCCGAATGTGATCAAGATGATCTATGGCGGTCCAGTCAATACGCCGGCCGACGTGAAATATATGTATGACAATACGAGCGCAGTCGGGTACTTGGGGGGCTCATCATTTGAGCGAATTCCTTCAGAAGCGGCGATTACGAAGACTGCGATTGATTTCAAGGAAGTTGGGTTAACGGAGCAAGACAAGCTGCTTCACAAAATGCTCGAAGGCGTGACGAAGCATTACGATTATGTGCAGTTCGTGAAGGAATACGTTGAGGCGAACTACATGCATGATATTTCGTTTGCGGAGCTGGCTCAGGTTGCACATCTATCGAGAACGCACCTGAGTCATTTATTTAAGCAAGAGGTGGGATGTACGTTTCCAGAATACTTGACTAGATTCCGAATCAATAAGTCGATCGAGTTGATGAAGCAGCGTCATTTAGATTTGTCGGAGTTATCCGGCTTGGTTGGCTATAATGATTATGCGCACTTCAGCAAAATGTTCAAAAAGACAACGGGACTGTCTCCAAGAGAATATCAACGACAATACAAAAACACATGAACATCGTACAAATATACATGAATCAAAATCGGAATCACCCTATACTTGAATTGTAAGCCGGCTTAGGTAGTTTCATATAGTTCATATGCTTCCACTTCATA
>NZ_JMDX01000468.1:0-1722 GCF_000935845.1 Paenibacillus sp. E194 | reverse complement strand
GCAAGTGTCGAAGGAACTTATCGAAGTCTACAAGCATATCGGTTATCCGAACAATCTGATTATGCGAGATAATCAATTGCTCCCATTGCCGGGAACTCCATCTATCTTCGATGTTAGCTTCGTATATGATATTGTGGAAGACAGCGATCAGTACGAACTTAAGGCAGAAATCCTCGATCAAGATCGCGTAACATTTCCCGGCAGCCTAATGGTTATCCTGCAACATACCCCTCACAAAGATTTGATTAAACTTCAATACAAACCAGAACTTTTTGCAGATGAAACGATTGATTTATTAGGTCTTCGCTTCATGAAACTGCTGGAACTGGTAAGCGGACAGGCAGACATCAAGATCGGAGAAGCAGAGTTACTGTTGGATCAAGAACGAAGCCGCATCCTGCAACAATTTAATCAAACTTCCTACTTTACATACGAACCTCGTACCATCATTGAACTATTCCACTCCAAGGTCGCTAAGCATCCGGAACGAAAGGCATTGATCGACCACGACCAAGTTGAGACATATGCTAGTGTTGATGCAAAAGCAAATCAATTGGCCCGCAATATCCTTCAGAAAACGCAAGGAACTCCATCCTGTATCGGCATTCAGTTGGAACGATCAACTAACTTAGTCATTAGTTTATTAGCGGTTCTTAAGGCGGGATGTGCATACGTGCCTATAGATCCAACGTATCCGTCAGCTAGAAAACAATTTATTTTCGAAGATGCGAATGTGTCCTATCTCATCACTACGTCAGATCTTCCATTCGAAGAAGAGTGGAAAGTAGACCTCATCGATGTGGGTGATCCGAACATTTACAGTGGGGATGACTCGATTCCCGAAGTACAGCTGGATCCATACAGTTTGGCCTACATTATGTACACTTCAGGTTCAACCGGCAAGCCGAAGGGCGTCATGGTGGAGAATCATAGTGTCGTGAATACATTGCTCGATCTAGAAAGACGATTCCCGGTGGAAGAACATGATCTGTACCTACTCAAAACACCGCATACGTTCGATGTATCCGGAACGGAATTGTTCGGGTGGTTTATGGGAGAAGGCAGCTTGCTCGTATTGGAGCCAGACGGAGAGAAAAACCCGCAAATCATCTTGGAAGAGATACACAAGCATAAGGTTACTCATATCAACTTCGTACCTACCATGTTCCGTGCCTTCTTGGAACTGTTGGATAATGCGGACAATCTGTCAAAGCTAGCCTCCTTGAAGTGGATATGTATTGGAGGGGAAGCCGTAACGCCGGATATTTTGCATAAATTCAATTCACTGCAAACGGATAGTAAGCTTGAAAATGTCTATGGCCCTACGGAATGCACGATATGGGCATCCCATTACTCGATTAGGGGCGACGATACAACACGTGCGATTCCAATTGGTGAGCCGCTCAATGAGACGCGTTGGTACATCGTAGGCAAGCAAGATCAATTACAGCCGATTGGGATCGCAGGTGAATTATGTCTTAGCGGTGTTGGGTTGGCCAGGGGATATTTGAATCGGGATGAGCTGACGAAGGAGAAGTTTGTCGCGAATCCGTTCTTTCAAGAAGGGATCGACCCGGTTTACTTCCGCAATATGTACCGCACAGGGGATTTGGCCCGCTGGCTTCCAAGCGGAACGATTGAGTTTCTCGGACGAATTGACTTTCAGGAAAAGGTACGCGGCGTTCGGCTCGAGACGGGAGAAATCGAGAATGTGCTGTCGCA
>NZ_JMDX01000467.1:0-1727 GCF_000935845.1 Paenibacillus sp. E194 | reverse complement strand
TGATATGCTCCCATCATAGTAGACAGTAGGAAAAACAAAACTTCTACTGCTACAATGATGGGAGTTTTTCTAATGTCTAAAAGAAGTCCAGTATCTTTAGAAGTAAAATTACATGTCGTACAGCGGTGCCTTGAGCACAAGTCAAATCCAAACTATGAAGCGAATCAGCTAGGTGTTAGCTATCACACAGTTAAAGAATGGATAAGGAAATATAGAGAAAATGGTTTGGATGGGTTACAGGAATCAAGAACATGGAAAATATATTCAAATGAATTGAAACTAGCTGCGGTTAATGATGTATTGTCTGGTCATTCCTCTGTAGAAGAAGCGATAAAGAAACATCATATTTCGAGTAGAAGTGTTTTGGCGAAATGGATTTCCAAGTATACTAATGAGATAGAATTGAAACCTACACATAAAGGAAAAGGACTATCTCAAATGAACAAAGGGCGTAAAACAACTTTCGATGAACGCATTGAAATTGCACAATATACCATTGCTAATGGCTTGGACTATCAGAAAGCGATCGAGAAGTACGGTGTATCTTATCAGCAAGTGTACACATGGGTGCGGAAATATCAAGCTGGCCGTGAGGAGGCTCTTCAGGACAATCGCGGTCGCAAAAAGCCTGTAGAAGAACTAGATGAGCATGAACGTCTTAAGCTGCGGATTAAAGAGCTAGAAGCGCGAAATGAGTACCTAGAAATGGAGAATGCCTTCGCAAAAAAGTTGGCGGAGATCAAGCGACGAAATACACGCTAACCCTCGTTCGGCAAGTAGACTTGTATCAAGCGATTCAAGAACTGCACAAGGAAAAAGGTTACGCAATTACGAAGTTGTGTGCATTAGCTGGGGTTGCTCGATCTGCCTATTACAAGTGGTTAAAATGGACGCCATCCGCTACGGAGATTGAAGTCCATGCGTTGGCCAAGGAAGTAAAGCTTCGTTATGACAAGCGAAAAGGGATACTTGGCTATCGCCAAATGCGAACGCAATTAAACCGAAAGCTGAAAAAAAAGTACAACAAAAAGCGTTATTACCGAATTATGCGTGCTCTTGGACTCAAAGCAATCATTCGCAAAAAGCGACCGCACTACATGAGGGCCCCTGAGATTCATGTAGCTGAAAATGTAATGAACCGTAATTTTGATGCCCACTCTCCAAATACAAAGTGGTGTACAGATGTGACAGAACTGAAGTATGGAAATGGTCGCAAAGCCTACTTGAGTGCCATTATTGATGTATACGATAATTCCATTGTCTCATGGGTATTAAGCCATTCCAATAACAATAAACTCGTGATGGATACGCTGAAGAAGGCTTACGAGAAGAATCCCGGTGTAACCCCGCTTCTCCAAAGCGACAGAGGCTTCCAATACACGTCTCATGAGTATAATCGACTCCATATAAAATATGGATTTATGAAAAGCATGTCTCGTGTGAGCCGCTGCTTGGACAACCAACCTATTGAACGATTTTGGGGCACTTACAAATCAGAAAGCTATTATCTTGCGAAGTATGATACCTATGAAGATGTCCTCAAAGATGTTAACGAATACATTCGCTATTATAACAATTACCGCTATACAGAGTGTTTGGGTGGCTTGTCACCTAACGAATACCGACGAGCTGCATAATGAAAAAACCTCAGCTCTGTTAAACCGAGCTGAGGGAAAAAACGAACGATTTTTGTTTTTTTACACTGCCCACTTGACAGGGAGCACTTC
>NZ_JMDX01000466.1:0-1726 GCF_000935845.1 Paenibacillus sp. E194 | reverse complement strand
CACTTGAGAAGAATGGTTTGCTTGCCAGCTTAGAGGACGTTGCGAATCAGGTAAAAAAACAAAAATCGGTGATACAATAGAAATTAAGACATGGGGAAATATCGATTCGGATCTTGATTATGATGCTGACAGCCTTACCGAGGAAAAAGGCATAGCACTTAGAAAATCTGCGGATAGTGTGGATCATTCATCACTAACATCTGCGAATTCTCACGGCGAACTGAAAAGTACAGATACGGGTGAAGACGGCTCCCCCAATATCATCAGGCCAATCCAGCGCCAATGACTGAGGATGAAAAACAAAAAGAGCGCGATTTTCGCAAAAAACTGAATCGTGCCGCAAGGGATTTGGTGTCCAATACGATTCATGAAAAGGTGAAGCTTATCGTTCACCGACCAGACTACACGCTAGAAGATCAGCACGATTACGATCGTCTCAGCAGAGGACTCATGCCAATCGTGAGGGAAATTGCCAGAAAGACACTCCCGCTGCTGGAGCATGAGGTGTCTTCCGAATATACAAGGAATCGTTACTATGGAAGCAAGTTTCAGGCTGATAGTGTGGCTTACAGGGATTATCGATATTTTGCCAAAAAACGTCCTCCATCTGAGTCCCCTTCACTAGTGGTTGGCCTCAGGATTGACGAATCCGCATCGATGTCTGCGTTTGGCAGATTGGAGGCAGCAAAGCAAGCGGTGATTGCAGTCTATGAATTTTGTCAGATTTGCCAGATCCCCATACTCATCTACGGCGACACGGCTGATGTTTCCAGGATGGAGCAAATGTCGATCTTTGCTTACACCGACTTGGAGAAACCAGATCCAAGCGACCGATTCAGACTCATGAACATCCAGGCCAGAAGTAATAATCGCGATGGAATGGCGCTGCGGATGATGGCGGAACGGTTAGCCGTGTCACCACAACAAACCAAGCTGCTCATTAGCATTAGTGATGGACAGCCCAAAGCAATGGACGATTACACAGGAGCTTATGCAGTGAATGACATGCAGCAAACAATAGAGGAATATGAGCGAAAAGGTGTTCGATTCCTTGCAGCTGCAGTCGGTCAAGACAAGGATATCATTCATGCCATCTACGGGAATGACCGTTTTTTGGATATTACAAATTTGTATGAGCTGCCTGCAAAGTTAGTTCGTATTATCGCCAGATATATATGATTTTCACCTCACTCTGCATACTTGAAAAGGAGAACAAACAACATGGATATGAACAAGCGCAAGGAGCTTATTGAAGCTTATAAACAGATCAAGACTTACATGGGGGTTGTCCAAATTACGAACACCGTCAACGGAAAAATCTATATTGACAGCTATCCCAATTTGAAAAATAAATGGCTTACGCTGCAAATGCAGTTGGACATGGGCAGATTTGCAAATGCTCAGCTCCAGAAGGATTGGAAGGAATTCGGATCTAGTGCCTTCACCTATGAGATTCTGGAGCAGAAGGAAACCGATAAGGTGACCGACATTCGCTGGGAAGTGAAGCAAATCATAAAGCCATGGCTTGAAAAGTTGCAGCCCTATGGAGATAAAGGGTATAACAAGCCACCTAAGGAATAAGTTGTTGGGGTTAATTGCAAGAATTGGCGGGGAGGCTTCCCCGCCCTTTCTCTTTAGCTAGCCAGAAACGAATTAACTCATACAACACCCGTTTCCTAGCAAGTGTCTCTTGCCACCTCTTGTTCCTGTTTTTACACAGTGGATT
>NZ_JMDX01000465.1:0-1742 GCF_000935845.1 Paenibacillus sp. E194 | reverse complement strand
ATATGCAGAATCGGGTTGGCGCGCTGCGTTCGATGCTCGATTACTTGGCGCCGGAAGGGGCTGTTCAGTCGAAGCGGCGGATGGCGGAGCTGTTCCGCGGAGGCTTCCAGCGCGAGTATGAGCTCGTCAAGCAGGGCGAGATACCAGATCCGGCTATCGTGAAATGCTTCATGGAATTCGAAGCGCTTGCCGGGGCGGCGCTGGGCAGCGATCTGTTCGGGTACTTGATCCGGAGCTTATATGAAGCCAATCAGGCGAAGAGCCGTGAGCGAACGGAAGCCTATTATGCGCTCATCGAGGGCAGCGACAGCGTCAGCAAGCCTTTCTTCGACACGTTGCTGGGGGGCGGCAAGACGGTGGAGCTTTTCTTCCCGTATATGCGGCAGAAATTCCAGGAGATCGTCCGGGCCGAGGAGCTTGTGAAGCTGGCTCACCGTTGGTTCAGCCAGCATCCGGTACTGCTGCGCAAGGCTGAGTTCACCGAGCTGGCTGCCGGGCAGCTCGCCGAGAAGCTGCGGCATGATGCGGAGCCGGTGTCCGCCGTGAACGCGGTGCTGGATACGGTAGACCGCCTGCTTGCGGAGAAGGGGCGGATTGCCGGCGAAGATATGCTGCTCTTGATGGAGCAGTTGTCTTATGCGGCGAATGTGTTCCTGCTGACGGAGCTGAATCTGGAGCAGACGCGCCAGGAAGCGTTCCTCCAGATCGGTTTCCTAGCACACCCGGGCGAGGTGAGGGAATGGGTCGCCCGTTATTCGCCTCAGGTGCAATCCACGGCGAATGTCATGCTGGCTGCATACCGCTGGTTCCGCGACGCCGAGCCGGATGAATCGATCTTCGGCGGCTTATCGCCTGCCGAGCTGGATCGGTTGCAGCAACTTGGACGACGCTGGCTGCAGAAGGGTCTGGAGCCGTCCCGTTTCCGGCGGCTAGTGCTGGCGTTCTACCGGGATGCCGACACAGGCTTGATCGAATACGGAGCGCTGCTCCATTATTTGCACCTGCATGCGCCGAACCGGGAGACCGTCTATCTGTTCATGAACTGGTCCGAGAAGCAGCGCTTGTTCTCGCGAGAAAGGAAGCTCGAGCCGGGATATGCCGCGGCGGTGGTCGCTTATTTCAAAAAATACGACCAAGACGCGTTCAAAAACCGGACGAACCGTAAGCTCTATTTCGAGCAGGCGGGCGCGCCGCTTCAGGCTGCATACGTCAAGGCCCGCAGTGAGTTATCGCCGCCCATCGTCAGATGGTTGCGGCGCAACAGGAAAGCGATGGTGTGGTTCGCGACCGCGATCCTGGTCATCGGCGGCATCGGCGGCGGATTGGCGGCTTCCGGCGTCTTCGACAGCGGCAAGCCCGCAGTGGCGGATATCACTGCGTCCAATCCTGCGCCGTCTCCGCAAGAGCGGGCCAATAAGATCGAACCGCAAGTCTACGCGAGGCAAGTCGAAGATGGCGAATGGAAGCCGACGACAGAGCTTGTATTCGAGTTCGGAACGGAGGCGGAATGCTCCGCTTTTCAGGCGGGCACGATTACATTGAAGCTGGAGGGTGGCACCGAGCAGACGTATAAGGATCGTCCTGTGCAGCATCTCTGTTCTTCGGGGGTCCGCTTCTTCTTCCACAAGCGGCGGGCAGCAGGATCAGAATGGCGGCGGGAGCGGACAACCAGCCGCTTCTTCTGATAGCAAGCCAGGCTCGACAGGGGAAGAGGACAGTGCGCAGCCGAACGAGACGGCGGG
>NZ_JMDX01000464.1:0-1745 GCF_000935845.1 Paenibacillus sp. E194 | reverse complement strand
ATCATCGCAAGCGGCTCTTCTTGTATCTTCTTGCTGACCGTGAACCAAGGTGCACAGAAATCATGTCGGTGCAGTGTTTACAGTAAATCCTCCTGCTCCAATAACTTATCAACCTTGCGCCGTCTGCGCTTCTCCTTCAAGCGGTAGTCCCGCTCCTCTTTGCGAAGCGCCTTCGTTATGGACAGACACATCCCAAGCAGAATGACGGCAAATGGCAGGGCTGTAAGAATGGATGCGGTCTGCAATGCCTCCAAGCCGCCCCCAAGCAGTAGGACAACTGCGATTAGGGACTGGAATAATCCCCATGCAATTTTAATCAGCGCACTTGGATTCGGATCCCCATTCGTCGACATCATGCCGAGCACGAAAGTAGCGGAATCTGCTGATGTAACGAAGAAGGTAATAATCAGCAGCGTCGCCAGAATGGCAATATAACTTCCAAACGGCAGAGCATCCAGTGTTACAAACAATGCTGACGTAATATCCGCCTTGACCGACTCTACGATTGGGAGTCCATCGAACATTTCCAACTTCAGCCCCGTAGCGCCGAATACCGAGAACCAAATAAAGCTGAATCCACTCGGCAACAGCATCGTTCCTAGTACGAATTCCTTAATCGTTCTCCCCCTGGAGACACGCGCGATAAAGGAACCAACAAATGGCGCCCATGCAATCCACCACGACCAATAGAACAAGGTCCAGCTTGCTACCCAGGAATCTTCTGTGAACGGCGTCAGCCGCAGACTCATCTGAATAATATTTTGCAAGTAACCGCCAAGCGTCGTAGTAAAGGAATCGAAAATAAAGGATGTTGGCCCAAGCAGCAAGGTGAACACGAGCAGCCCTAGCGCAATAAGCAAGTTCACATTGCTTAAGATCCGGATCCCCTTATCCAGCCCTGTTACTGCAGAGGCAAGGAACAACACCGTTACAATTGCAATAATGATGACCTGCACCGTTGCATTGCTCGGAATACCGAACGTGTGGGCAAGTCCACCATTAATTTGCATCGCACCAAGACCTAGCGATGTTGCCACCCCGAAGGCCGTTGCAATAATCGCCAATATGTCGATCGCTTTACCAATTGGCCCCTTTACCCGATCGCCAAGCAATGGCTCAAAAGTCCAACTTATCAAGCCATTATGTCCTTTTCGGAACGTAAAATAGGCGATTCCCAGCGAGACGAGCGTATAAATGCCCCAAGGATGCAAGCCCCAATGGAAGAAGGAGTAGCGAAGCGCTTCATTCGCAGCACCAGGCGTCATCCCTTTCAGCGTTGGCGGATTTATGTAATGGCTGATGGGTTCGGCCACCCCCCAGAATACGAGCCCGATCCCCATGCCTGCACTGAACAGCATGGCGAACCAAGAAATATTGGAGTATTCCGGATCATCATCATCATTGCCTAGTGTAATATGTCCAAACTTGCCAAATGCAAGATAAAGACAGAATACTAAAATGATTAGCGCCGTAATTAGGTAGAACCATCCAAACCGTTCTGTCGTAAATGACAAGGCTGCGCTAGATTGCGTGGATAAGCTCTCCGGGGACAGGAAACCCCAAATAACAAACGCTAAAATAACTACTACTGATATACCAAATACCATAACCTCACTCCCAGATGCTAAGACTTGATGTCGGCGATGGAAGGGCAAAAAAATCCCAGACATAGTCCGGGACAAGAACAAATATCATGACGATAAAAGACATAAATTGCGTGCACCTATCCCTCAAAGGAATCCAGT
>NZ_JMDX01000463.1:0-1813 GCF_000935845.1 Paenibacillus sp. E194 | reverse complement strand
GAAGCATGAGCTGTTCCCGGTTCTCAATATAACGATGCAGGGTAGCAATGCCAATGCCTGCATAATCGGCAATGTCATTCAGGGAAGCTGTTGGCTTCTCAACTAATATTTTTGTTGCCGCATCCAAAATTGTGTTGAGCTTTGCTTCTTTTGATGACCTAGTTTTGTTCATTGCATCTCCCCCTTTTGCCATTTTTGATATCAATAATGATAGTATTATCTATCATTTGATATTATTTTAGATCATTCATTGGAACATTTCAACACCTATCCCCTGTATTTCCAAGCAATTTTCAAAGTAAAAAGCGGGCACTCTCGCCCGCTTGCGTTATTATTTATTATAATGTGGTTCATTTAACAGCAATTGAAGGGAATAACGTTGTACCAGCTCTTGCCGCACCTCGATAGTCGAATCGAAAAATTTGCTCAGATGGGCAGAGGTCAGCTGATCGGCCGTATTGCCTGATGAAAATACAGATCCCTGTTTAATAAGTAGCGTTTTATTGAAGCAGGGCATGATCTCTTCAACATGATGTGTGACATAGATGAGTGTTGGCGCATCAGGCTCGCGTGCAATCGCTTGAATCATGTGGAGCAGTTGATCACGCGCGAAGATATCGAGTCCCGTGCACGGTTCATCGAGGATCAGAAGCTTCGGGGAAGCCATTAACGCACGCCCGATGAGCACACGCTGCCGCTCGCCCTGGGATAATGTATCATAAGTGCGGCCTAGAAGTCGCTCGCAGCCGAGCAGCTTAATTAAGGATAATGCCTTGTCCTCGTCAGACTGTTCGATGTTATCATATAGTCCGATCGAGGCGAACTTTCCGCTAAGAACGATCTTCTGAACTGTCTCGTGTCCATGGAGTCTTTGCTGCAGTGAGGTGCTTACCCAACCGATCTGCTTTCGCAACTCGCGGAGATCGAATGTGCCGAATTTCTTCCCGAGGACGGATACGCTGCCTGAGGTCGGCCAGATATAGCCATTGATCATATTCAGCAAGGTAGTTTTTCCAGAGCCGTTAAGCCCCAACAAGCACCAATGCTCCCCCTGCTTCACCTCCCAAGAGACCTGTTCCAGAATCATCTTGTTATCCCTATTCCAAGTTACATCGCGAACATCAATAACCATAACATCTCTCCTCTCCCATATGTGTTCGGCAGTTATTTGCTGCTTCTGCGGCCGCCTTGCGGTTCCAGATTGGCAAGCGACAAGCGAATGGCGGTATCGGCGTCTCTATTCGCAATCGCCTGCAGCAGTTGCTCATGCAGCTCCGATCGGTCTTCATAGTGCTGCGTGTCGACGATGAGGTGGCTTAGTTCACCGCGAAGCGTGCTGCAGAAGGCACGGTACAGATCAATCAGCACAGGATTGTGGCTCGCCTCTGCAATCGAACAGTGGAATTCCACATCATAATCTACATAGGCAGCGTAATTGCCAACCTCCAGTGCCTTTTTTCGTTCTTCAAGAAGCTGCTTCATTCGCTCAAGCTCCGTATCCGTGCGGCGCTCTGATGCCAAGCGTGCTGCCTGAGCATCCATCATGCTTCTCACTTCGGTAATGTGCACGGTCTCCGCTCTAAGCAGCCGCTGTTCCAACGAGTCTGAATCAGAGGGGCGTGAACGAACATACGTCCCATCCCCTTGTCGCACTTCCAGCACTCCAGCATGAACCAGAATCTTGACGGCTTCACGGATCGTTGAACGTCCTACGCCGAACATCTCCATCAGCTCCGGCTCGGTCGGCATGCGATCTCCAGGACGATAGTGGTGGTCTAGCGCATCGTGCAGCTGTTCAAGCACTTGATCCACC
>NZ_JMDX01000462.1:0-1816 GCF_000935845.1 Paenibacillus sp. E194 | reverse complement strand
TTCTTCGTTAAGTCTGCTATATTCGGTTCACTCTTGCGAGTGAGGCTCGTGAAAACATAGATGTCAGGTCATGGTGTTGTGGGAATCAACGAGTCAATGCGTGAGAAATCTCTTTGTAAGTCATTCTTCCCTCACTTTGATACGGTAACATCCTTCTTACTGTCTTGATCTAAGTTGCTTTCTGGGGTGATGTTTTCTGCAGTTGCCTTGTCCGGATCAAGGGTAAGAATCGTTCTACAGAACATGCAGCGATCCGTTCTGCCGAGTATTTTGGTTTGGCGACCACACTCAGGACATTCAAGGATTACAGCACTAGTGGACAACATGCCAGCCCAGAAGTAAATCGCGACACTTCCTAAGAGGAGTATCATTCCCAGTACCATGAATACTCCAGCGAAGGGGCGTCCTTGTATGCCCCACATGAGAATGCCGGATGTACCGAGCACCATCATTCCCATTCCGGCTAATGTAAGTACAAGTCCCCACAATCGAAACTCATTGATTTTACTTGTTCTAAAAAGACGTTGTTTCATCGCAGCCTCTCCATTTCAAGATTGAAAATGTTTTCGAAGGAAGAAGGAAAGAGAGTTTCTATGTAGAATTATAAACTATCATTTGATGTAAAAGAAAGCCAAAAAAGCGTGGGGTCGAGAATGAAACATGTATTGGATAACTCCATAGATCAATTAATTGGTGCGACTACAGTCAGCGGTCTTTATATATTGGAACGTAGCCAATTGGATGCTGATTTGCACCAATATATTGATTGGGATCGCTATGTGCTGGTTGTTGATGAAGCGTGTCCGTCCCATCCTTTTGAGTCGATGGAAGTATCGGCCGATGACAGCTCTGTTGCACGCTGGATTTGCATCCACCCAGATAGGTGGGAGGAATGGATCGTTTCGGATGAGGCGAGGTCACTGCTTCCGTTTTACGGGCGTGGCAATATTCGCGTAGATCGCGATGGATTGCTTGCAAGTTGGCAGGAGAGATTGATTCAAGAAGAGAAGACTCCGAACCAGATGCAATACATGAAGACATATGCGCTGTTTTTGGAGGCATATAATCAAGCGAAGCATTTACGGAAGCTGGAATACATGATCGACGCTTATCGATGTGTGGATTTCGCATTCTATTATTGGGCGTCGCTTGCCATAATTGAGCAAGGAGAGATGCCTAGACAAGCGTTATGGCAGCAAGTGAAGAAGTTAAATCTAGGTGTCTATAAGATGTACGAAGAATTCACTGCAAGCTCTGAGACGATGCCGCAGCGAATTGAACTTGCGTTGCTTGCTTGCGAGTTCTCTCTCTCATCGAAGAGCGTAGAATGCTGCGCACCATTGCTGAATTGGCTGAAGCAAGCGAAGGGGCCAGTTCCGATATCGGATATTATGCAGCACCAAGAATTCAAGTGGATGGCCGGTTATATGCCAGCTCTACTAAATAAGCTTACACATCGCGGTTGTGTGAAGGAACGTTTGATTGAGCATGCTAGTCCATATGGCAAGCTAGGGTATACTCGGGCCTATGAATGGGCTGGTTGACGGCTGCACAATCGAAGAACAGTTGAGTCGCTGCATGACAGCTCATGCAGCGTTTTAACTTTCTTAAAATAAAGTGTTGACTTGGGTTTGGGATATATGATACATTAATACTCGCCTCTTCGAGAGAAGCACTTCGAACGAAAGCTGAATAAGCAATCATTCGAAAGCTTGAAAAAAAGATTTAAAAAAAGTACTTGACTCCAAGAAGAGAACATGATATATTATAAAAGTCGCCGCTGATGAGGTGGTGAGAAAAAGGAAGTAACTAAGAG
>NZ_JMDX01000461.1:0-1817 GCF_000935845.1 Paenibacillus sp. E194 | reverse complement strand
ATTGTTCGATGCCATGCTGGTGCTGCAAAACACCGAGCAGGCCGAATTGGAGCTGGCGGGTCTGCAATGGACGCCGTATCCGATCGAAAGCGGAGCAGCGAAGTTCGACTTAACGCTGTCGGTCAGCGAGCACGAGCAGGGGATGCGATGCACCCTGGAATATGCATCGAAACTATTCGAACGGACGACGATCGAGCGCTGGGCGAGTCACTTCACCGAGCTGCTGCGCCAAGCAGTCCATCATCCGCAAGCGATGCTGGGAAGCATCGAGGTGCTGACGGCTGACGAGCGGGAAGAGCTGCTGGTGACATTCAACGATACGGCGGTTGAGCTGCTGGCAGAAGCAACGTTGCATAAGCTGTTCGAAAAACAAGCGGAGAAAACACCGGACACAGTGGCTGTGGTATTTGAAGATCATCAACTGACGTACTCCGAGCTGAATGAGCGGGCCAACCGGCTGGCGCGGACGCTTCGGGCCGCGGGTGTGAAAGCCGACTGGGTGGTCGGCATTATGGCGGAGCCATCGCTAGAGATGGTCGTCGGCATTATGGCTATTTTGAAGGCTGGAGGCGCTTATGTGCCGATCGATCCGGCGTATCCGGCCGAGCGCATCCGTTATCTGCTGGAGGATTCAAGCGCATCGCCGCTGCTTCTGCAGACCCGCTTCCAGGAATATGCCAGCCTGTTTGCAAAAGCACTGATTAGGCTGGACGATCCCGCCGCTTACCTTGAAGATGCCACGAACCTAGTGAATGTTTCCAGTCCGAGCGATTTGGCCTACGTCATCTATACGTCTGGCTCGACAGGCAAGCCAAAAGGGGTTATGGTAGAGCACCGGAATGCCGCCAACGTCATTTCCTGGTATATTTCCCGCTATGAGCTGAGCGATAACCTGATGTTAACGACATCGTTCACATTCGATCCCAGTGTAGAACAATTATTTGGCAGCCTGATGGCCGGAAAAACATTGCATGTGATCCAGAAAGAGACGCTGCTGAATCCGCCTAAGCTGCTAGACTACATCCACGAGAACAAAATCAATACGATCAACTTCACGCCGTCTTACATTCGGGAACTGCTCGTGGGTCAAACCAAACTACCGGGCTTGCAACATGTCATCGCCGGCGGAGAAAAGCTGGACGATCGGCTGAAAGAGGAAGTTTTGCAGCTTGGCTATTGCCTGTACAATCACTACGGACCTACAGAAACGACGATCGAGGTTCTCACAGGTCCATGTTATTCAAACGTAAAAGCGACTGTAGGCAAGCCGATTCATAATACGACAGTCTATATTTTGGATGCGCGCGGCGGATTGCAGCCGATCGGCGTCGCCGGGGAACTGTACATCTCGGGCGCCGGGGTGGCCAGAGGCTACTTGAACCGTCTGGAGTTGACAGCGGAAAAGTTCGTCGAAAATCCGTTCGAGCCGGGCCGCCTGATGTACCGAACAGGCGATTTGGCCCGCTGGCTGCCTGATGGCACTGTGGATTATTTGGGCCGGATCGACGATCAGGTGAAAATCCGCGGTTACCGGATCGAGCTTGGAGAAATCGAAGCGCAGCTCCTGAAGGTAGCTGCGGTGGAAGAGGCGGCCGTGGTTGCACGTGAGGATGCTGCCGGGCAAAAGCAGTTGTGCGCGTACATTGTAGCGGAGCGCGTGCTTACGGTCGGAGAGCTGAGGAAGGCGCTGGTCCGCGAGCTGCCGGAATACATGATTCCGGTATACTTTACGCAGCTCGACCGGATGCCGCTGACCTCCAGTCGGCAAAGTGGATCGCAAATCGCTGCCTGCGCCGGAAGCAGGCTTGAGTACGGGG
>NZ_JMDX01000460.1:0-1827 GCF_000935845.1 Paenibacillus sp. E194 | reverse complement strand
GGGGAGCGTCAAGAATTTTGTGTAAATGAAAATATCCTTCTCTTGTAGAAGACTAATTAGTCTCTAATGCTGAACATAGCTTGGAGTTCAGCACGTGCTCGATCAAAGCCAATATGGCATCGAGTAGCAAACCGTTGGTTGTAGCTCTCGAACTGCGATACCAGAAACTTCTCTAGTGCTTCTTCGTGTGGAAATTGCTCTTTTCGCTTTGTATACTTCTTAATTTGTTTGTTAAACGACTCAATGAGATTGGTTGAATAGATGCTTTTCCAAATTGGCTTCGGAAAGCTATAGAACGTAAAGATGTATGGGTTCTCACGCAAAGATTTAATTACCTTGGGATAAACTGCTCTCCACTTCTCACAAAAAGCCTCTAGAGCAGCTTTCCCAGACTGCTCATCTTCTGCTCGGTACACAGCTTTGAAGTCATCACAGATGCTTGCCCGATCAGATACGCGTACTTTATGAGCAATATTACGTGCTATATGTACGCAGCATGATTGGTATTTGGCTCTTGGATATACTTGCTCAATTGCTGTGACAATGCCCTTTAATCCGTCGGAGATGAACAACAAGACTTCCTCTACACCACGCTCCTTTACGTCCAATAACAGCTCATTCCATACAAAGGACGATTCGGTTGGAGCAATGGTATACGATAATACCTCCTTAGAACCATCTTCACGAATACCAACGGCAATATACACGGCCTCTTTAGAGACCGTTTCACGCTTAACTGCAATATAGGTAGCGTCGATGTAGACGCAAACATATCGCTTGGCTAGTGCACGTTTTGCAAAGAATTCGACTTGCTGGGCCATTGCCTTTGTCATATTCGATACCGTCTGTGGGGTGTAGTGATGACCATACATTTTTTCGATAAGATCAGCGATTTCCGTCATCGTTACGCCCTTTTGGAACATGTGGATGACAAACGATTCGAGCGTGTCGTTGGAACGTTTATAGGGGGCCACGGTCTGCTGCTTAAACTCTCCATTACGGTCTCTCGGGATCTGAAGCCGCAGGTCTCCATGTTCGGTATGAAGTGTACGTATGTATCCGCCGTTACGAGAGTTTCCAGAATTCACTCCAATACGGTCATACTTTTCATAGTCCAAGAAGGCGGTTAATTCTGTTTCTAACAAGCGATTCATAGCTGCCTCAAGATGAGTGCGAAAAACTTCAGTCACATCCTGTTTTGTGACTAGAGCTTGAACCAAATCTGATGTAAAATGATTCATAGGGAAGACCTCTTTTCTATGGATTGTAGTGTGGTAGCTCAATTCTACAAGAAAAGGTCTTCCTTTTTGCTATTTATCTATTTACACAAGATATTTTACGCTCTCGTACTCTGTAACATTAAAGGTGGAGAAAGTCTACTAAAGCCATAACAATAAGCAATTGAATAGCTAAATTGTTGAGCAGGCTGCTTAAGCCTGCTTATTTTTATTTAACTAAAGGGCATGATAGCGCAAAGCTATTCATGATAAAAACAAAAATCGGCAAATTGAGGTTGAGAGATGATTAATTCTGCTGAAGAATTTGTTAGGCTAAGAATTAGTGGGAAAATGGATGAGTACCTGAAAGCGGCATGGGATGATGCACCTTTTGAGGTTTGGTTAGAAGTAATTAATAAGTAACCTAATATGCGTGAATGGGTAGTACATAATAAATCAATTCCAGTTGAGATAATGGGAATTCTCGTTGACGATGCAGATGAAAGGGTTAGATTTAACGTTGCAACTAAAAATCGGCTACCTGAACACTTACAATTAAAACTGGCAAAAGACTCAGATAACTCAGTCAGACAACGGATTTTATATAACA
>NZ_JMDX01000459.1:0-1839 GCF_000935845.1 Paenibacillus sp. E194 | reverse complement strand
GATGATGGCATCATATACAAGTCGAAGGAAACTCGAATCGGCTATCTTGCCCAACATACCGGTCTCCATTCAGAACGAACGATTTGGGAAGAGATGATGTCCGTATTCTCTCACCTCATTGAGGCTGAGCAGGAGCTTCGAGAATTAGAGCGTCTTATTGCTGACCCTGCAACTGCGGAGAATGAATCTCGATATGAAGAGATCTTGCGTCGATATGCGGAGCAACAAGATTGGTTCCGCCAGCATGGCGGCTACGAGATGGAGACGCGTGTGCGAAGCATCTTGCACGGCATGGGATTCGGCCAGATGGATCCGAACACGATTCATATTCACACGTTGAGCGGTGGACAGAAGACGAGATTGGCACTTGCCCGAATTTTGTTGCAACAGCCTGAGTTGCTCCTGCTTGACGAACCTACGAACCATCTAGACATCCATACCCTTACATGGCTCGAAGGTTACTTACGCTCCTACCCTGGCGCTGTCCTTGTTGTATCGCATGACCGATACTTCCTAGATGCGATGGTGACGACGATCATCGAGATCGAACGCCATCAGGCCAAGCGGTATACAGGCAATTATTCGAAATATATCGAGTTGAAGGCAGCCGAATATGAGCAGCAAATGAAACTCTATGAGAAGCAGCAGGTTGAAATCTCAAAGCTTGAGGATTTTGTACAGCGCAATATCGTACGCGCCTCAACAACCAAGCGTGCACAAAGCCGTCGTAAAGCACTCGAAAAAATGGAACGAATCGATAAGCCATTAGGGGATCTGAAGCGTGCAAGCTTCAGCTTCGAGATTACACGTCAAAGCGGGAAAGATGTGCTTAAAGTAGAAGAAGCATCTGCATCCTATGACCATAAGCCTCCATTATTCCGCCACGTAAGCTTCGAATTGAAGCGTGGAGAAATGGTCGCACTCATTGGCCCGAACGGAATCGGCAAGTCCACCTTGTTGAAAGCATTGACTGGCAAACACGATCTATTAGCTGGACAGATCCAATGGGGCACGAATGTTACGATTGGTTACTATGATCAGGAACAGACAAATTTGAACCCGAATGTAACCGTCATGGAGGAAGTATGGTCTGCCTATCCGCATATGGATGAAGTTCGTATTCGAACCGTACTCGGAAGCTTCTTATTCAGCGGAGACGATGTACAGAAGAAGATCGCTTCTCTCAGTGGTGGGGAAAAAGCTAGAGTAGCACTAGCCAAGCTGATGCTCCTACAAGCAAATGTGCTCATACTCGATGAGCCGACCAACCATTTGGATCTATTCAGCAAGGAAGTGCTCGAATCCGCTCTGATTGACTATGAAGGCACACTGCTCTTTATTTCACATGACCGCTACTTCCTGAACAAGATGGCTGAGCGCATCGTGGAAATGAGCGCAGAAGGTACGTGTCATTTCCTAGGAAATTATGACGACTATGTAGAGAAGAAGCAGCAGCTAGAAGAAGATAGGGATCTGTTCTCCACAAATCCATCTCAGCCGAGCAAACCTGCTTCATTCCAGAGTAGTACGGCGGAAGGCAAATCAGAAGCAGCACCTAGCGGATTGTCTACGTATGAAGCAGATAAGCAGTCGAAGCGAGAAGAACGTGCACGACAACGTAAGCTGGAGCAAATCGAGAAGCAAATTGCTGAGTTGGAAGCAGAGATTGCTGCTCGTGAACTAGAGCTTACTGAACCCGAAGTGTTCAACGATTATGTACGCATCCAATCGATTCAAGAGCAATTAGATGCGTCCAAGGCCGCACTTGATGAAGTATATGCCGAGTGGGAGCTGCTTATGGAGGCATAAGAGAGTTTANCCTCAATACGTGTTGAAAAA
>NZ_JMDX01000458.1:0-1862 GCF_000935845.1 Paenibacillus sp. E194 | reverse complement strand
ATTGCATAAATCTCTAACGTTGTACTCGACTGCTGCTTCCTTTATCGTTCAGAAGCCCAAATTCGCCCTTTTCACGATATTTCCGCATCCATTTCTTCATCCTCTGTTTATCATGAATTCCGAAATGTTCATTGATCTGCCGATAAGTCCACTTTTCCTCGACATGTAGACGAATAGCTTCAGCCTTTAGTTCTTCTGAATATGTTTTGAACTTCTGTCCTTTGATAGCCCATAAAAAAATGCACCCCCTATAATAGATTCATCGGACGTAACACGAGGGGTGTTTATCCAATGTCTACTATAAGGGGTGCACTTCAGAGCGGCATTGAGTTTATTTAGTTGTATACTCGTTCACTTCAAACGTTAAAATCTTATCAAAGATAACGTAGTCTTTACGTACGCTGAATGGCCCTTTGTTATTGTTGTGCTTGTTGATTGCATAGGAAGCTGTTCCCGAGCCACCCTGCTTATTTTCGTACCATGTGATGAAGGCATTAACCTCATCCATGCTTAGATCAAACTCTTTCTCCAAACCGGTTGTCATAGTAACTACTAATAATGCTCTGTCTCCATTAGTAGGAGTTGGATCTGGTTTTTGATCTGGATCCTTTGGTTTTTCTGGATCAGGTACTTCATTTAATTCGTATCCAAACGTAATTTCCTTAATAGCAATCCAAGAACTATAACCTTCAACAGTAATTTTTATTTTCTCATAATTGCCCGGAGTTACGCTGATTGGTTCAGGGATATGGGTACCGCCATACACCCTTCTTACTTCTTTCTTACTTATTGGTTCCCATGTTCCATTGTTATAAGTAAATATTTGATATTTCACATCATCGATTGGACTCGCATCTCCTACAATTTGTACAAAATTCAAATATAGTGCTTGAGGAAACGTGATTTCTAAACTCCCAGAAAAGAAGTCGGATGTAGGGCCCCATTGAGTGGTTAAATCACCATCAAACACATACTTAGCTAAATGATTATCGATGTTATTACTATCTACTACCGTCGTACCTTTAGGAGGCAATAAACCTTCCATAGTGTCAACTTTACTACTCGCAAATGCCGAGACTGGGAATACTACTAACAAGATCAATACCAATAAAAGCGTTAGATGTTTTTTCACTTCATATCTCTCCTTAATATCAACTGCTACGAGAATACAATGATAAAAGATAAATGTCTAAACATATGTTTACTTATTATTTAAATCATTACAAATACTTCTATAAAAAATAAAGTCGGCATTTAACCGACTTAAAAAATCATTTGTAGACTATTATATTTAATGCCACAGCAACTCTTCTTACAGCGTTCCATCGTAACTTCCTATATGTTTTCTCGCTTATTGGTGGGTCAAAATAAAAGTGTATACCTGGTATTCGCGCATGTACCTATTTTCTATCGTATCATATAACTTCCTCGCCCCTCCTGTTTATGTTGTCAAGCACCACAAGGTTCAGAGATAAACTCGTTTATCTTTCCATACTTATCAATTCAGGTTGCCCTTATTCATTCTGTTCATTCCGCTTGTGTAACTATATTCAATTGATTGCGTACTTATTTTTTTCCTTACAGTTCTTTATGATATAGCCATATATACCGAAAACTTATCTTTTGGTATTGTTACCGTGCTTACAGGGGGATCAAGAATAAACGTGAAAACTTTCAAATTGACACTCTGTCTTGCTTCATTTATCATTCCTGAATGATTTGTTTTCAACCGGATCCGATCCAGATGCAATGTCATCTAGCGTGCGGAAATGAGGCTTCTACTTGTATGCTAAAAACGCCTTTGTTTGCTTTATTACGAATCTAAAAAGACATTCACCACATCCCCCTGCCCCCAAAATAAA
>NZ_JMDX01000457.1:0-1868 GCF_000935845.1 Paenibacillus sp. E194 | reverse complement strand
GGAAACGAAGCTGGCGACGATTTGGCAGGAGGTGCTGGGGCTTGCGAAGGAGATTGGCGTTCACGACAACTTCTTCGACATCGGTGGTCACTCCCTGCGGGCAACGACGCTGGCAGGCAAAGTATTTAAGGAATTAAACGTCAACCTGCCGCTGCGCGACGTATTCCGTCACTCGACGATTGCAGCGATGGCTGAGGCGATCGCCCGAATGGAACGGCGGGAGCATGAGGGCATTCCTCAAGCGGAGGAGAGAGAGTATTACCCTCTGTCCTCCGCGCAGAAACGGCTGTTTATTCAGCACACGCTGGATGGAGCGGATCAGCTTTACAACATGCCGGAACTGGTGCAGGTGGAAGGCGAGTTTGATTTAGACCGGTTGGAAGCCGCCTTGCGGAAATTGATAACACGGCATGAATCGCTGCGCACCGGTTTTGAAATCGTGAAGGGGAAAGCGGTTCAGCGGATTTACCCGCAGGTCGATTTTGCTGTCGAGCATCATCAAGCGGATAAAGAGGATGCGGCTCAAATCGAGCAGATCGTCCGCAGCTTCGTTCGTCCATTTGATCTCGGCAAGCCGCCTCTGCTGCGCGCCGGGGTCATCGAGCTAGAGCCGAACCTGTATATTCTCATTTTCGACATGCACCATATGGTGTCCGACGGCGTATCAATGGCGATTGTGATCGATGAGTTCTCGAGTTTCTACGCTGGGGAAGAGCTGCCGTCACTGCGCATTCAATACAAGGATTATGTCGTTTGGCAGCAGTCGAAGGCTTACCGAGAACGGATCGGGCGGCAGGAAGCGTACTGGCTGCAAACCTTTAAAGGCGAGCTGCCAACGGCGAACCTGCCGATGGACTACAAACGGTCTGCGGCTCGCAGCTACGAAGGTGCACATCTGGAGTTTGACGTCGAAGCTTCTCTCTCTACACGGCTGCACGAATTGGCGGCAGAGCGTGAAAGCACGCTGTTCATGGTGCTGCTTGCGGCTTATACCGTGCTGCTGTCCAAATACAGCGGGCAGGAGGACTTGATCGTGGGCACCCCGGTGGCGGGAAGAACGAATGCCGATTTGGAACCGGTCATCGGAATGTTTGTCAATACACTGGCGATCCGCAATCGTCCGTCGAGCGACAAAACGTTTTTGTCCTACCTGGAAGAAGTGAAGGAAACGGCTTTGGGTGCTATCGAGAACCAGGATTATCCATTCGAGGAGCTCGTGGAACGTTTGAATGTGAAGCGGGAGCCGGGCCGATTCCCGCTGTTCGATGCCGTTTTCGACTTGCAAAATATCGAAGAACGAGACGTCGAGCTGGAAGGGGTCAGCCTGAAGAATTACGAGCTTGACCATTTGGAAGAAGCGAAGTTCGATCTGACGCTGTTTATGTATGAAAACAACGGGGCGCTGAGCGGGGGCTTCTTCTACGCCACTAAGCTGTTCAAAGAAGCGACGATCCGTACCTTGACCGAGGATTACCTGCGGGTACTGTCACAAATTGTGGAAAATCCGCAACTTGAGCTAAGTCGGATTGAATGTCATAAACCGGCGGCTGGCGAAAAGAGTGCCGTCGATACGATCGAATTCGCGTTCTAATCCTATAAGTGCGTGTTCAAAAAGGTCGGTTTTCAGCACCGAGAAAGTTGGATGAAGCTAGGGCCTGAGGAGCGGAGCGTACGTTTTGGGTACATGAGCACCTGAGATGTTTCCGCAGGAAACATACTTCGTAAGCATCTGCTTAGGCCCGGCTGAATTCAAGATTCGATGCCGAGTCCACTTCATGATTTATTTCGTGATCAAAAGCGGACTTTTTGAACAACCTCTATAAGCGCGCCTCCGCCGTCAAGCGAAAGCGGCGCACATCCCAAGGAAG
>NZ_JMDX01000456.1:0-1887 GCF_000935845.1 Paenibacillus sp. E194 | reverse complement strand
GCCGTATTGCTGATGCAATCGAGCGGCAAAGGGTGACGACGCTTCACTTTGTACCGTCCATGCTGCGCGCTTTCCTCGGGCATCTTCAAGCCAAGGGAGATACGGTTGGGCTGCAGAGCGTCCGGAATGTATTCGCAAGCGGTGAAGCGCTGCCTGCGCAATGGGCGGAAGTATTTAACCGGTTGCTGTACCGCCCGTACGGCGCCAAGCTGATTAATTTGTACGGGCCAACGGAAGCGACGGTGGACGTTACCTGGTTTGACTGTTCGACCGGGGAAGCCTTGGAGCGAGTGCCGATCGGGAAGCCGATTGATAATACCCGAATGTATATTGTGGATGTGAATGGGCAGCTGCAGCCGGTAGGAGTAGCTGGAGAACTTTGCATCTCGGGGGCGGGTTTGTCCCGCGGTTACTTGAACCGTCCGGAATTGAACGAGAAGACCTTTGTGCCGAATCCGTTCGCAGCCGGGGAACGGATGTACGAAAAAATGTACAGAACGGGCGATTTGGCAAGGTGGCTGCCAGACGGGAACATTGAATATTTAGGGCGGATGGATCACCAGGTGAAAGTACGTGGCTACCGAATCGAGCTGGGGGAGATCGAGTCCGTCCTACTCGATCACGAGTCCGTTGCCGCAGCGGCAGTGATGGCCCGGGAGGATGAAGAGGGCGGCAAATATCTCTGTGCGTATCTCGTAAGCATCCCGGAGGCGGGCGAGGACATTGCCGGGGAAGTGCGAGCCTACTTATCCAGCCGCTTGCCGGAACATATGGTTCCCTCATCTATGGTACAGCTGCGGGAAATGCCGATTGGCCCGAATGGGAAGCTGGATCGCAAGGCGCTTCCCGAGCCGGACGAGCACGGGATAGGGGCGCCGGCCTACGTGGCGCCGAGGAACGAGACGGAAGCCAAATTGGCGGAGATATGGGAGACTGTGCTTGGCGTAGAGCAGGTCGGCATTGACGCTCAGTACTTCCATTTAGGGGGAGACTCCATTAAAGGCATCCGTTTGGTAGATGCGATGAATCAAGCGTTCGGCCTTCATATGCATATGATCGACTTGTACAAGCATCCTGACCTCCGCTCGCTTGCTGAACACATCGGACGCTTGGAATCGGGCGTATCCGGCCAAGCGTGGATGGAAGCCCAAGAAAGCATAGAGCGTCTCAAGCAGCAGTTGCTTCAGGAGGAAGTGTTCTCTGAAACGGAAATTGAAGATATTTACCCGATGAGCGACATCCAGCAGGGAATGGTGTACTATTCCATGGCCCATCCGGACGATGCAGTATACCACGATCAATTTATTTATCAGATCCGGGAACCGCATTTTGAACCACAGCTATTGGATCGGGCGCTGGAACTGATGGTGCAAAAGCATCCGATGCTGCGCTGCAGCTTTCACCTGGATCAGGCTCCTGGATGGGTTCAAGCAGTGCATAAGAAAGTGGAGCTGCCGGTCGAGCATTTCCATTTGCAAACACGGAGCCGAGAGGAACAAGAGCAGTTTATCCGCGAAGAGTTGGAAGCGGATCGCCGCCATCCGTTCCCGTTAGATTGGGCACCACTGTGGCGAATCAAAGTATGTATGCTGAGCGATGACCAATTGGCGCTGTGCTTTATTTTCCACCATGCGATTTTGGATGGCTGGAGCGTGGCTTCTTTCATTACGGAATTGATGAATGTGTATGTCCGGCTGAAAGAGGATCAAAGCTTCGTGCCCGAGCTGCTGGCCAACAGCTACAAGGCCTACATCGTGGATCAGACGGCGCTCAAACAGGAAGAGGACGTATTGGCGTATTGGAAAACGGAATTGGACGGGTACAAACGGCTGCAGCTCCCGGAAGCAGTGTCGCCGGAGGCGTCAAGCGGCCGCTCGGAACGAACCC
>NZ_JMDX01000455.1:0-1900 GCF_000935845.1 Paenibacillus sp. E194 | reverse complement strand
AAGGGGCTGTCCAGAAAGTCAGTGAAAACTGACTGCTGGACGCCCCGTTTTTGTTACATGTTAAAATGAGGCACAAAAAAACCGTCTTTTCCTGTAGAATGGAAGTTACCACACAAACAATCTACGAAAGGACGGTTTTTATGCGTAATCAAAAGACTACTATAAATGAGTATATCACGGAGCTGACCCTTCCTCTAGAGGATTTGGAAGAAAAGATCGTTTCCAAAAGAACGCTAGCACCTACCTTTAAAAATTATGACAACAAGCAGGCTCACATGATTCTGGATCTGGAGATGTATATTCCCGCCCATCACGTAGCCCGTGTGATTGACGAGATGATTGAAGCCATCCCGGATGAGCAGTTGTTTGCTCACTATACAGGTGGCGGCCGTAGTTCCTACCATCCCAAAATGATGCTTAAGGTGATCCTTTACGGCTACTCGCAAAAGATCTACTCCTGCCGCGGGATCGAAAAGCTACTGTGCGAAAACCTCCCAGCCATGTGGCTGGCAGCGATGCAACAGCCCGACTTCCGTACCCTGAATGACTTTCGTGGTGTGCGAATGAAAACATTCATGGACGAGCTGTTTGAAACGATGATCCACAAGCTCATCGCAGACAACTACATTACGATGGAGCAGTACTTTTTAGATGGCACGAAGATTGAAGCCAACGCTAACAAGTATTCGTTTGTATGGAAAAAATCCACGCTGCGCTTTGAGGAGAAGCTCAAGGAAAAGGTACAGACTGCCCTTGCGCATATTCATACGCTCACGCAGCAAGAAGCTGGCGAATACGCGAAGGCAGAACCAGACGAACTCCCTGCCAAGCTCGAAGCAGTAGCAGTCGTGCTAGAGGAAAAGGTGGATAGATTGACGGAACAAATAGCGGAGGCAAACGGCAGTAAAGAGCGAAAAGACTTACGCAGAGAGCGCAGTGCCCTGAAGCAGCCGCTGAAGCAAATTCGGGAGGATTTTCTTCCCCGATTCGCCAAGTATGAGCAGCAGAAAGGCTGTTTTGGCGATCGCAACAGCTACTCCAAAACAGATCCGGATGCCACATTTATGCGGATGAAGGAAGACCACATGAAGAATGGTCAACTGAAGCCGGGCTACAATGTGCAAATGTCCACGGAAAACCAATTCATTTTGTTTTACAGTTTGCACCAGCGACCGACAGATACGCGTTGCTTTAAGCCACATCTGCAGCGATTGGCCGCGTCTTCTTTGCCGATGCCGAAAACGGTGATTGCGGATGCGGGCTATGGCAGTGAAGAGAACTATTTGTATGCAATGGGCGAAGAAAAAAATCCGCGTTTTGATTTTCTCATTCCTTACGGCAACTACATGAAAGAGAAAACGAATCGGTACAAGAAAGACATCCGACATGCCTCGAACTGGACGTATGAAGAACACGATGATCGGTTCATTTGCCCGAATGGTCGATACGTTCGCTTCAGGAAATACCAAACAAAAACAAACGCTTCGGGCCTGGAGCAAAGCTTCAAGATTTATGAATGTGATGATTGTAGTGATTGTCCATTCAAGCCAAGTTGCAGCAAGGCAAAGGGGAACCGTCAAGTACACTGGAATACGATCTGGGAAGAGATGAAAGCAAAGGCCAAAAAAGCCCTTGAGGATGACGAGGAATCCGCCATCTATGCTCGGCGTAAAGTTGAGGTAGAAAGCGTATTCGGTCACATCAAGGGCAATAGGTCGTTCCGACGATTCTCCTTGCGAGGGCTGGAGAAGGTTCACACGGAGTTTGGGATTGTGGCTTTGGCCCACAACTTACTAAAAGTGGCAGGCATCCGCCTCGCTACATTCCTGCAAAAGCAGGTACGAAAAAAGGCTGGACGGAAAACCTTACGTTTTCTCGCCCAACCTTTTTATTTTGGGGA
>NZ_JMDX01000454.1:0-1904 GCF_000935845.1 Paenibacillus sp. E194 | reverse complement strand
TTCGACTGTTTAAACCCAGCTTCGGCGATAAGGAGGCGGGTTTTAGGGTGCGTATAGTGCATACCTTGGTCGGAATGGAAAATGGTGTTGGGATGAATATTGCCGTCCAATCGTTTGAGTAAGCGAGTCATTGTCTGTTCAACCAAGGATAATTCCAATGAAGAAGAGAGATAGTGCGCCAAAATCTGCTTCGTAGCACCATCCTTTACACAAGAAAGATACGCCCACTGACCGCTGCCATAGCGTATGTATGTGATGTCTGTAAGGAGGACTTTCTCTGGTTCTCCTTGATCAAACTGACGCTCAAGAAGATTAGGACATGTACGATGTTCCTGAGTCGCTTTAGCCATCTTGCGATAGGGATTAGCTTGACGGATCGTAGCTACTAACCCAAACTTACGCATGATGCGACGAATCTTTTTATGATTCATGACAACGCCATTCAATTTCTCCAACCTTATTTTGATAACCAATGCGCCTATTTTTCCGTTCAACGATTCAAAATGCTCCAAGCTGAAAGTCGTATTGATCGGCTGTCTCTCGCAGACCCTCTTCAGCGCTGCACCAACGGTAATAGCCGCTTGTACTTACTTCGGGAATCTGACATAGATAACGTGCTACTCGTAGTAAATCATGCTTTCGAATTGTTTGAATAATGAGTTGAAAACGCTCGGAAGGGGTCAACTCCTTACTGTTTCTCCTTTCGAGCGCTTCTAGCTTTTTTAAAAGCTCGTTCTCCGCTTCAAGGAGTTTAATCTGAGCCTCTGCTTGTTTCAGTTTCTCTTCTGCTGATGATTCCGTTTTTGATCGTCTGCCCGTACTTCCTATGCCTCTGCGCTCTTTTAGCAAGCCAGCCTCACCGTACGCTGGAGGGAGACTTATGCTAAAGCAGCAGAATTGAATGATATAAAATCGTGGAAAATGTCCGATCCTGCACTTGGTCATAGAAACGGCAGAGCTGAAGGAGAGGGCTGGTCTACTAATATGCAGCAAGATCAAGAAAGCTTTTTGAGCTTTGGTCCTTACGTGAAGAATCTCTCGCTAGGTACATACATGGAAGGTTAGTTTTCCTTTGATGATTGATAATAACTCGGCAGACAATGCGAAAGTCGTTCGACTGGAAGTCTACGATCCTGAATCATATCGACATGCGAAGTAACTAGGCAACAATTCCTTCATTCAAATGTGACACAGTATTTCGAATTGCCGTTTGATAATATCCCTACCGATCATCGATTGGAATTCAGAATATATTGGTATAGGGTAGCCAAGGTTACTGCAAGGGATATAACCATCGGCAAATCCACTAATCTTATGTATAAGAAAACATGGTCGTTATCAGAGCCAGTGATTGGACACAGGACAGGCAGACTCGATGGTGAGGGCTGGTCAGCCAATACACAACAAGACGGTGAAGGATTTCTAACTTTTGGCCCTTACATCTCAGTCGTACCCGCAGGATCATGGGAAGTGAACTGGCCATTAATGATCGATAATCATTCAGCGGACAACGCTAAAGTGGCTCATATTGAGGCGTTTGATTTTGAAACAAAAGAGATATTAGCTTATCGTGAAATTACATGTCAGGAATTTGAACGTCCCTTTGAATATAAAAATTTTAACTTGAAATATATTCAGGTGAACCCAAGCCACCGATTGGAGTTCCGCACCTATTGGTATGGTAATGCGTTTATCAAAATGAAAAACCTTCAACTTAAGAGTATGGAGTTCACTTCATTTGGCAAAGTGTGGAGCATTTTCGACAGCCACAAAGAAAAATGTATGTTTTATAAAACACAAGATTTTTACCATATACATACATGGAAGTTTACTAATACCTGTTAATTAACATGGTTAAGAAGATATAGTAGATTTGGAAAATAGTCTAAGGAGGTTTTTTGTAT
>NZ_JMDX01000453.1:0-1907 GCF_000935845.1 Paenibacillus sp. E194 | reverse complement strand
TTACTTCCATGTGGCTGCATGAACCGTAAGATATAAAACACTTGCATATGAGCAAAATCACACTTACTATTAGAAAGGTATGAACAGAATTACCACAGCATAGGAATAACTTGAGATCGATTCAACCGAAGGGGCTCGACCAATGAATTTTTATGAACAGCGAATATTGCCCGCATCGAGGCAAATGAAAGACTTGGAGAAAGCCGTAGCTTCACCATACGAATATTTGGTCCTGCTCGATGTCCATATCGCTCAACTTAAGCACGCCTGCAGTATGGTGCATCAAGCGAACAAGAAATTATTTTTGCATATCGATCTGATCCAAGGACTTCAAAGCGACGCTCACGCGACGGAGTACCTTTGTCAGGAGTATCGGCCGTACGGGATTTTGTCGACAAAATCCAGCGTCATTCAAAAAGCGAAGCAAAAAGGCGTCGTAGCTGTACAGCGCATCTTCTTGATAGACAATAGCGCTCTGGAGAAGAGTTGCAAGCTGCTGCAGACGACGCAGCCCGATGTCATTGAAGTATTACCAGGGGGTATGCCGAACGTCATTCGCAAAGTGAAAGAACGAACAAGCCTACCAATTTTGGCAGGGGGGTTCATCTCGACGAGCGAAGATGTGGAACTCGCTCTGCAAGCTGGTGCCGAGGCGGTTACGACCTCGAATACGAAATTATGGACAAAATATGAAAAAAAGTGATTGACAACGCTTACAATTTTAAATAAAATTTGAATCAAGTTAATACTGTTACGGAGACTTGGAGATCTACTTTCAAACGCGTTGTCATCTCTGCTTGCAGCAGATGCGACGTGTACTTGATCGTAGGTCTCTTTGCATTTTCTTAACAGGAATGAACAACAGGAGGGGTCATTATGTCGGCGTTTTGGGGAGAATTTATTGGGACCATGATACTGATTGCACTCGGCGGGGGCGTATGTGCAGGGGTATCGCTAAAGAAATCGTATGCCGCTAATTCGGGCTGGATCGTCATTACGATGGGATGGGGTTTGGCTGTCGCGGTTGCGGCATATTCCGTAGGTTCGATAAGCGGAGCCCATCTCAACCCGGCACTTACATTGGGGCTCGCATTTATTGGGAATTTCCCTTGGGCTGATGTACCGTCGTACATAGCGGCACAGATGCTTGGCGCTATTGTAGGAGCTGTTCTTGTATTTCTGCATTATTTGCCGCACTGGAAACTGACGGAGGATCAGGGTGCGAAGCTGGGTGTGTTTGCGACAAGTCCAGCCGTCTATCATCCATTCTCCAACTTAATTAGTGAAATGATTGGAACGTTCATCTTGGTTCTCGGTATTTTGGCGATTGGCGCCAACAAGTTCACGGATGGTTTGAATCCACTGGTTGTTGGATTTCTCATTGTCAGTATAGGGTTATCGTTGGGAGGAACAACGGGATACGCCATCAACCCTGCACGCGACCTGGGGCCGCGAATCGCGCACATGCTGCTGCCGATCGCAGGCAAGGGCGGTTCCAATTGGAAATATGCCTGGATACCCGTCGTTGGGCCGCTGCTCGGAGGTTCGCTCGGTGGGCTGTTTTATAAAAATGTATTTTTAGGTCAGTCTGATGCGGTAATATGGGCAGTATCAGGTACCGCACTTGTTATCCTAGTATTTTCGTTGTTCTTGTCTAGAAAAAATGTTGTTAGATAAGTACTATCGCTAGAGTATAATCAATAATTTTTCCGTGATGTGCATGATCACTCAAGCCTCTTGCATGGATCACGATGAAATGAATCATGATGATTCAATCGATAGGGATTCACCACTACTGAATATGGGGGAATTTTATATGGAAAAGTACATCTTATCTCTTGATCAAGGCACAACGAGTTCCAGAGCCATTTTGTTCAACAAAGATGGACATATTGTCCACGTTGCCC
>NZ_JMDX01000452.1:0-1910 GCF_000935845.1 Paenibacillus sp. E194 | reverse complement strand
TAGGAGTAACAGGAGCAACCGGACCGACTGGACCAACTGGGCCGACGGGAGCAATCGGGGCTACAGGAGCCACAGGAGCAACCGGAGTAGCCGGGGTAACCGGAGCCACGGGAGCTACAGGGGCCACAGGAGCAGGAGTTACCGGAGCAACTGGTCCAGCGGCACCATCTATTATTCCATTTGCTTCGTTCTTACCAATATTGCTAACGACTGGTTTCTGTGGAGTAGCGGGTATTGGTGGTCTCATTGGATTCGGCAACAGCGCACAAACTCCTTCGGTACTTGGAGCTACGATAGACCTTACGGGAGGACCTGGGATACCTTTAAATCTTGCATTTACAGTTCCATGTGGAGGAACCATTAAATGTATAGCTGCATACTTTAGTGTTACTTCAGGGCTCTGCTTAGACTGCTTGGGTGGGGTTAATCAAACGTTAACGATTCATGCTCAACTCTGGCAATCCACTGTGCCAGATAATATCTTTACACCAATAGCAGGAACGTTAGTAGATCTGCAGCCATCATTGACGGGAGTTATTACGTTAGGTGAACACGTAAATGGGTTGCTGTCGGGATTGAATATCGTAGTTCCACCTCAAACTCGCTTGCTTTTGGTATTCTCCGTTACGACTACTGGATTGACAGAGTCGATTTCGATTGCAGGTTATGCAAGTGGAGGAGTCACTATCATTTCGAATTAACTGAGAGTCGAATATCCTTCCTGCTCTTTGTTTGATACGAAAAAAGGCAGCCTCTTGGGCCAACGATGCATCATCGTATTGGCTCAAGGGCTGCCGCTTATTTATAGGTGCTTCTATTATAGGTTTGTATCGATATCTGCCCACATTTCTTCATCCACGTCAAGCTTAATCTGATGACGGAATACACGTTGTCCGTATTCCTTGCTCATGTACTGTTCAATGGCTTCCAGCAGATTGGACTCAATCAAGTATTGGGAGCGATCATGCACCCATACTTCTGCTGTGAATCCATGCTCTTCATCCCAGCACAGCTCAACATTTACATCTTCGGGTCGAACCTGCTTGCGCATCGCAATGTGAAGGCATACAGCATTAATGAGTTCGTCCATAGAGAGACGAAATTGCATTAATTCCACCGCCCAGGACCTGGTGTAGATGGATTTCGTTTATTTCTGAACCTCTTCACTACCATCATAACAAGGCTGATGAGAAGGAATATTGCCATTACGTTGATCATAAGCCCAAGGATGTCTCCCAGGAATCCAAGATTGCCGAACATGCTGCCGAACAACATTCCAGCTAATCCACCAATCATTAAGCCTTTCATTAGGCCGCCGCCACTGAAAAATCCACGTTGCTGTGTCGGTGCTGTGCTTGATGTATTGCTCTTATTGGTGTTGTCCGTACGATTCACCTGATTCGTAGACTTGTTTGGAGCTGGCTTGTACTTTTGAACTCCTGAGCGGAATGAACCTCCGCGCTTGGCATCAGCCACGTCTATCATCGTCGGTGTTGTTACCGCGAAGATAAGGAAGAATGCCATAACGACCATGATCCATTTATTACGCATGAATTGCCTCCCTATTGATGTAATATTTGTTGATAAGTAATAATACGTGTTCGAGTAAAAAGAGGTTTCAAATAAATATTGAAATTGATACAATAAACGAAATTAAGTTCATTGCAACGAGGACTTTTTTTATAGTAGGAGGAACGCGATGCGATATCCAGAAGCGTATATTGAATATTTGGCTCATTTCCATGGACCCAGAGACTGGTTCGAATGTCATGAAATTATGGAAGAGTATTGGAAGGAAGAGCCTTCTGTGGAACGGAAACGTCAGTGGCTTGCACTTGTCCAAATCGCTGTGGGCCTCTATCACGAGCGCCGGGGAAATGTGGCAGGGACATTGAAAATGTTATCAAGTG
>NZ_JMDX01000451.1:0-1922 GCF_000935845.1 Paenibacillus sp. E194 | reverse complement strand
CCTCTTCCAGAATCTTAATTTCTTCGTCATCGGTTGTTATTTTATAGATGACCTTATAATATAGGGACTCTTTGACGGAGGCTCCTCCAGCAACTGCATCTGTCCAGTAGAAAAAGGAACGCATTCCAGCCACGCCTTTGATGGCATTTGCCCGAGCTGTTCGATCCAAAATGATAATAACATCTGCTAACACGCTCAGCACCTTTTCATCCTGATACCCTGTTTTGGATATAGCGCGTTCCATCATGACCTCTTTGCCCGGCAGATCCATCTTTTCCGAATGTTGAACTCTGTCACGCAGTGCTTCATTTAACGGTCTGGCCCCCGCATAGCTGCGATTCGTTGTGATGACTGCGATGAAGTCTGGGTGCCTGTGTATGATCTCGGTAGGGAGGTTCATGCTTCCATCCAGCTCCAGAGCAGAGTTTAACGCCATTAATACTGCAGCATCACGAATCACGTTTGGTTCTTGAATTTCCAGAAGATATCCTTTTTGATACGCTCTAACGATTTCGGATGGGTAAAATCGGTACTCAACCACTTCGCCGTCGGTGTATTCCGCTGCACGCTTTAGCATCTGCTTCATTTGTAAGGCGGCCTGTTCTTGTGTAATCTGTAGCGCATTCATAAGCACTTCAGTAATGTGATGCAAACTGTCGCTATCATAGATCGCTTGCCACATGTGTTGCTCCGCAGGTTCCAGCTTCTCTAATTGCTCAGAAGGAATGACGGGCAAAATAGCGCCGATAATATCAGATTTATCCATATCGGCAAAGCAGGTTATTTTCGTATAAGGCAATCCGAAATTTGCGGATAATGCTTTGGCAAGTTGTGTTTTACCGGAGCCGGCATCGCCTTCTAACAGAATATTAGCAATTTTCATTTCCCCGCGATTCCAATTGCGCTTTACTTCTTTACATATACGCAGTTCTTCTTCGCTGACCTGATGAGAGGAAGGCTTCTTCCAAATCAGCTTTTTCTCTTCATCCGTCAGTTGTCTTGCAGGGGACAAGACATAGGTTTCATGTACATTCATCTCATGATTCTCCTATCTATCATGATGCAGATCTTCGTTTATCGTTTGTTTTTTTCAATCAGGAGTGGGGAGAGCAGAAGGGTTCCCACAATAATCAAAATACCGCTCAACAGATATACAGTGAGAAGTGAAAACATCTCCTTCAAATAACCGGATAAAAACATGCCAATGACCATCATGCCCATAAAAACTGGCGTGATCACACCGGATACTCGGCCCATAAATGCACTTTCCGTATTGCGCACAATAAGCGTCTGAATGCCGCCATGAATACAAGGGTAAAACAAGCCGCTAATCACTAAGAGAACAACAGTCAGCCAAATCAGACTAGACGCACCAATACCCATCGTACAGACGGCGGCGACAAGCAAGCCGATCGTGAGCAGCACCTGCGGTTTTACCCTTTTGGCGATCCCCATGATGGCAATTCCGCCTACGAACATGGCTGCTCCGTTGGCCATCACAAACCACTGCAAATCTTGTTTATTTAATCCCAATTTCTCGATGACGAGGAAGATTTGAAGCGGTTGAGTCAGACCCGATGCTAATCCGACAGCTGCGAAGGTCATGCAAAGTGTGCGTAGTGATTGATTCGCTCCAATATAGCGCAGCCCGGCCGCCAGCTCCTTGAAGAAGCTGCCCACATCGTTCGATTTCGGTTCTTCCTTATCGCGAGGGAGTGTGGACAATATGAACGAAGCTCCCAGGAAGAAAACACCCGTCAATATTAGAGATACGTTAATTCCAAATTGAATAAATAAAAACGTGCCGATGATAGGCCCCAATACCGTGAAGATGGCAACAAGTGTTTGAAACATCGCCATCACGCCTTGCAGTTGGTCACCTGGTACATGCCGCTTGAATAGTTTCATAGCTGAAGGCTGAG
>NZ_JMDX01000450.1:0-1944 GCF_000935845.1 Paenibacillus sp. E194 | reverse complement strand
CGATATTCCTTGCGGCTTGCGATGCAGTTGTGGATTATGATCGCAAACAAATCCTTTACCCTTTTACTAGAGCCAATAGCACCAGCTAATACATCAATCCCTTCACAGGATCAATATCTTGAACTCGAAAACGATTAGGCAAATCCCATCTATCTATTGAACTGTAGAAATCCAGCGCCTTCGATAAATTACGATTTGCTACTCGGACATCTTGCGGGATCTTGCTCGCCGCCATCTAAACCAATGTAAACATGACGCATTTTGTAGTGCATAAAAGAAATCACCCCTGTGTATGGATTGTTATTATCATGATGGGTAAGGATGATAACAATCTGACTATATATAAAAAAGTTGTGATTGATTTGAAAATAGTGTGATAAAACGAAGATAACAAAAAACAGATCAATCATGGTGGTATCCGACCATAATTGATCTGTTCAATGTAACGCAACAGCGTTATTTAGGGTATAAAATTCAAGCATTGATGTACGTACAAACAAATTAGTGAAAACCTTTATAGGGTTATATGTATTATTGTTTGAATGATAGGTTCATTCGGCACTGGGTAGCAGAATAATTTAAGATAAATCAATCAACCTTGGGTCTTGATAACACCAATCTGGATCATACGGTAAAGATTTTAATTTTTTCATGTCCTCCCAGCCATAAACCCAATCAAAATCTGTAACCCAGAAGTAATCATCAGGATTTAATCTAAGGTATTCATAAATAAAAGTAAAAATTAATTTTTGAACACCATAAATATCTTCAATATGTCCAACTTGACATAATGATAGATTAGAATCCAGTTCCAAATCTTCATGATAGTAAAAATCAATGCTTGGACTGTTAATAGCGTGAACAGAAAAAATAAATGATTGCTCACTTTTCTCTGCAAATGAATTGTTATTAATGTTCAGTGTAGTATATGAAAATTCTCCATTATCCGAATAGTTCTTATTATTATGAAAATATAGAGTTGCATCAGCATGAAATACCGAGACTATTGTATCTGCTAACAGTTTCTCAGGTGAATAATTCCTTTTTTTTGTAAGGACAACTGCCGAAGTACCCATTTTATTTTAACGCCTCCTTAAGTTCATCTAGAGAATTAACAATAGTAACCCCCTTAGATTTAATCTTCTGTAATTTTTTCAAATCATTCGGATGTACGTTTGTCAACGGTTTGTCAATATACAAAATAACTTTCTTCTGATGGGGATTGAAATAACTACCATTATTCGGGTTTACATATTTATCAAACTGTTCTACATCCGTTATTGCCTTTATTGATTTTTTAACTTCAATAATCTCATCTTTAGTAACAACATCTAAATCACCAGCTAAACTATTATCTGCCTTTTTAACTTGCTGTCCAAACCCTGTAACTTCCTTAGTTTCTCTTACAGAAGAAGCTACTTTAGCTTCAGTAGCCTTACCCGGGTCTGTACTGTTTAAATTAGCATCAATATCATTAGTAATACTCTTAGGATGCTGATCAACCCAGGTTAATTCATTCTCTGCTGGATTCGTATATTTCGCTTTATTTCCGTCCTTAACTACATTTCCAACATTCGAAGCTTTTGGCGTCCCCTCACCGGTTGAATTCTTATTTTTTCCCGACGTAGATCCTGATGATGAATTCTCTGGATTACTCCCCGGATAATATTTCTTCACCTCAATCTGATTCCTCGTCGGCTCAAGAGGCTTCTGCGTTGACGATTTATAGTTCACATTTGGCCCATCGTACGCCAGCTTATTCTTGGACAGTTGCCCAACAGACTTTTGTAAAGCTTCAAATCTATCATTGATAAACGTCGTCGCTTGACCCCAGTTTACCTTAATTCCCTTAATATTGCTTCCTTTCGATATTCCTTGCGGCTTGATTGGCGGTTGTGGATTACGACTGCGGACAGCTCTAGCGCCAATAGCACCAGCTAATGC
>NZ_JMDX01000449.1:0-1980 GCF_000935845.1 Paenibacillus sp. E194 | reverse complement strand
GTGTGGAATGACCTGCTGCAATGTACGTGTATTCATGCGGGAGGTCGGTGCAAATTGATAAGATTGCCGCGGCCAGATCCCGTTGACGGCATTCCCATCTTGCGGCTGCCCAGCTTATCAATCAGATAGCCCTTCAGCACCCCATTCTCGATGAGCACATTACGCTGTGTTGGCGCTCCCTCATCGTCGATATTCAGTGAGCCCCAAGCATTCGGAATTGTCCCGTCATCGATGGCAGTTACAAGTGGAGACGCCACTTGCTCACCGAGCTTGTCGGCGAACACAGAAGCCTTCTTCGCAACAGCTGTCGCCTCAAGTCCATGCCCACATGCCTCATGGAATAGGACACCGCCAAAGGCATTATCGATAATGACCGGCAGCTTGCCGCTCGGCGCATAGCCGGCGCCTACCATTGTAGTCGCGATGCGGGATGCTTCTCTTGCGTACCAATCAATATCCATCGACTCGATTAACTCCAGACCCGCGTGAGCACCAGGAGCGACGTATCCTCCCTGCTTGACGCCCCCCGCTTCAGCAATTGAGCTGAAGCTCATTCTCGTGTAGGTTCTGCGATCTTCCACCAGCAGTCCTTCGGAATTGGCAATGCAAATATCTTGTACCCAGTTATTCAGTGCTATCGAGGTTTGCGTAATCGCCGGGCTGTATGCCATGGATGATGCATGCGCACGTCTCATCCATTCTATCTTGCGTCCCTTTCCCACTTCATTCGGTGGAATAAGAACCGGATGATGATCAGCGATGCTCGCTCGACGCAAATCAATTACAATATCTTTGGTTTGACCGCGGATCGCTTGTGCAGCTGAAGCAGCTACCTTGATCAGATTATCTGCGGTGCAATCATTCGTATATGCATATACCGCGAACACCCCGTTGAATATGCGTATCCCGACGCCATAATCTCGACCGCCAAGTGCATGTTCTACGATCCCACCAATCATCCCCAAGCTAGACGTCGTCCGATCTTCCATAAATACCTCAGCAAAATCCCCGCCAGTTGCTAAAGCGGCGGTAAGCACATTCTCAATTAACGACGGATGAAGCATAAACTGTGCCCTCCTTGTAAGCTAGATTTCTTAGTTGCATATGTATGTATGTCGAAGCAGAGGATATCCCTAACGAACCATTTTCGCAACATCTTCGATGACGTATAGCTTATTAATTCATGTAACTCGATAGGATACTCGATGAATGCCTCTCTTCTATATGTAAATGATTATACTATGATTTCTATCATAACCAACTCAAACCAACAAAAAAGAATGGTTAACCTACATTAACTCCATCTATTTACTTCATGCAAGCAAGAAAATTCTCAGCATGAGCCCATGTTTACTAAAAAGCAGCGCAAATAGATGCTCAGCAATTGAAGTACCGTGCAAGAGTGACACAGTCTCATATGTACTCGCAAGTTCAGTCTCCATTAATCCTTATCCATATTGGAGGAGAGAAACATGCAACCACATTCTTCTGAAAGAACATCTGCCAGCCCTAATCCGAATCATCGTCGTGCTCGGAAGCTGATGATAATACTCTCACTTGCCGCGGCACTCACAACTGTCGCTCCTGCGTATGCGGCTGATTTGAGTACAGAATCTTCCCCGTCCGCAAGCACTGTAGTACGGAACACACAAGCCTCGTCCCCATCAATCGTGACTAACGGACCTTCCGATCCTAAGGAAATTGAAGCATTTGCTGACAAGTTATTTTCCTTACCTTCATTGAAGAAGCTTCCGGGAGCTGTCTTTATCGTCGTCAAGGATGGGCAAGTCTTATTAAGCAAAGGGTATGGCTATGCAGATGTAGAAACCAAAAAGTCCATGGATCCCGATCATACGATTCTAAGATTTGCTTCCATAACGAAGCCCTTCGCATCATTGGCCCTGCTTCAGCTCGCCGAGCAGGGTAAGATTGATCTGAAGAAAGACATCAGCGCGTACATGGGGGATGTCGCCATTCCTC
>NZ_JMDX01000448.1:0-2005 GCF_000935845.1 Paenibacillus sp. E194 | reverse complement strand
GAATGTACGCCATTTTTCCTTCTCTTGAACATGTGATTCAATCATGTCGCGCTTCAGTTCCCAAGCCTTCGTGCTTACGTCAACATGATACTGCTCCGGATTCGACTTGCGCAAATATTCCGGCCAGAACAGCTGAAGCTGCTCCATATGGTAATTACGGATTTCTTCCAGATTCGGCCGCTCATAGACTAGTTTGCCGTCCCGATATACAGGTTGAAGCAGCAGTTCTGCTTCATAGTGCTCTACATACTTATGCAAATATGGATGAATCGGATCGAACAATTTAATCTTTGCCCGACGTTTTACCTCATCTTCTTCAGAGAGGCAAATGTAATCTGCAATTGCTTTTTTCTTCTTCTTATGAATAATGCGGTATACGTCTTTCTTGCCTGGAGTCGTTACCTTCTCAGGATTAGCCGAGATCTTGATTGTCGGCTTCATCTCGCCGTTCACTTCACGCGATACGAGCTTGTACACTCCGCCAAGAGATGGCTGATCCGCTGCTGTAATAAGCTGCGTACCAACTCCCCACATATCCACGCGGGCACCCTGCGATTTCAAGTCTGAGATGGTATATTCATCCAGATCATTGGACGCACATATTTGTACATCCTTCAAACCAGCATCATCCAACAACTTACGGGCTTGAATCGACAAATAGGCAATATCCCCGCTATCGAGTCGGATGGCTTGCAGCTTCTTCCCTTTCTTCTCCAACTCCATACCAATCTGAATGGCATTCGGTATTCCACTGTGCAGCGTATCATACGTATCAACGAGCAGCGTCACCTGATCAGGCAATGCTTCAGCGAACACTTGGAAGGCCTCTTCCTCGCTCTCGAAGCTCTGCACCCATGCGTGTGCATGCGTACCTTTTGTCGGAATGCCGAATCTGCGGCCTGCCAGCATGTTAGACGTTGCATGGAAGCCAGCCAAGTAAGCGGCGCGTGCCCCCCATAGAGCTGCGTCGGCTTCCTGTGCACGACGTGTGCCGAATTCCATCAGAATATCAGTGGAAGCAACATGCTTAATGCGCGATGCCTTCGTTGCAATGAGTGTCTGGAAGTTCATGAAGTTCAGCAGTGCCGTCTCGATCAGCTGAGTCTCGAACACGCGTCCTTCAACACGAATAAGCGGTTCATTCGCAAATACAAGCGTACCTTCCCGAACCGCGTCGATCTGTCCCGTAAAGCGGAAGTTGCGCAGTTCCTCCAGAAATGCTTCTTCGTACTGCTCTTCCTGCATGCCGAGATACTCAATATCTTCTGTTGTAAAATGCAAGCGTTCAATATATTCAACGATGCGCTCAAGGCCAGCGAACACAGCATACCCGTTATGGAAGGGCAGCTTGCGGAAAAAAGCTTCGAACACAGTCTGCTGATTGTGAGTGCCATTTTTCCAGTGTGCATACATCATATTAATTTGATATTTATCTGTGTGTAGGGCCATTGATGTATTCATCAGGTCATCTCTCTTTCTACCACTTACCAGTCATACAGTATGCGGCATTAACTATTCTGTGCGGTACCCACTTATAATCTGAGCACCGAGTGAATTGCGGAAGTGCTGTAGCGCCCATTCATGCGCATGCCCATTGAAGGTGGCGACAGCATCCTCATGGACAATAATCTTATATCCCATATTATAAGCATCTACAGCTGTATGAAGCACGCAGATGTCCGTACATACTCCAACTAAATGGACTTCTTCTATCTGTCTTGCTCGCAGTCTCATATCAAGATCCGTGCCGCAGAATGAGCTGTATCTGGTCTTATCCATCCAGTATACTTCGGATTGATGGCGTTCGTATACTTCAGCTGCTTGACCGTATAGATTGCGCCCATCCGTGCCCCTAATATTATGCGGCGGGAACAGAGCTGTTTCAGGATGATAGGGATCTTGTTCTTCGTGCAGATCAACCGCCATCGTCACGAAATCCCCAGCATTCACGAAGGAATCTATCAACTCCGCAACACGATTCTCAATATGTACGGCCGGTTCCCCG
>NZ_JMDX01000447.1:0-2123 GCF_000935845.1 Paenibacillus sp. E194 | reverse complement strand
GGAGGGCTCGTATATCAGCGGTATCGGAGTGTATTGGAAGCTTATGATGGTATTCGGCTGATATCAGAACCTACCTACGGAAGATCGACTTGCTGGCTTACGGTTATCTTGGTTGACTGCAAGCGTACGGGAACGTATCCGCTCTCGATCAAAACTGCTCTGCAGCAGAACGGCATCGAGGCGCGTCTCGTATGGAAGCCGATGCATCTGCAGCCGATGTTCCACTCCTGCTTATATTTCCCTCACGAATCAGATTTTAGTGTGTCCGAGCAATTGTTTGCACAAGGGCTATGCTTGCCATCCGGCTCGAATCTGACGAGTGCCGAACAGGATCGGGTGGTCGATGTCATTTTGGAACATTTACAGCAGAATGCGATTTATCGGCAAAGTGTGTAGAACAGGAAGAAGCATAGAAGCCGAGTGAAGAAGGAATCACCCGGCTGCCCATACCATTTTTTTATAAGCCTGTATAGGATCTTTTTTCTATCCACTGATTGGGCGCTTGAATGCATTGCCAGCCTTCTACAACATATTTGCTGCCGTCGGTGCCGAGCAGCGAGAGATTGTCGTTCAAGATCATTCGCCCTTTTTCCCATTGTCCTGCAGTAGGCGGCTGCGTGCCAAGATTCACACCAGGTATGATCTCTTCGTAGCCAGACCAGACCGCTGTCGTGCTGTCGATGCTGTAAATGCAGAAACTCTTGATGCGCAGCGGCTGTGTTCCTCCTGATAACAAGACGCGTATCATAGTGACATCAGAATGAACACGGAAATAGAAGTCTTTGTTGGAATCAGAGCCGGTAATATAACCGCCTATTGCTCCACCCCCGGGTGCGGTTGTATTGAAGTAGGGCTCTGCGTTGGAGGAGCCTTTGACTGTTGCTTCATTTTGAATAGTGCTTCCTAGAATGTTGCCGTTTGCATCGTAGCAGATGACAATGACGCGTCCCCCATATCCAGCGATCGTATCTTTTTGTACAATAAATCGCTTGGCTTTGGAGGTGTTGATGAATACGCCGATTGCTGGCTGAATAAGCTCTACATATTCAGTGGCGAGCGTCATTGCTCCGGATTTCAGAACTGTGGACGTGCGAGAAGTGGCGACATTAACGCGTGGAATATTAACTAAGCTATTCCCATTATAGTAGCAGGCTTTTTTATTCAGGGGACCGGATAGGAAGATCATATTTCCTTTCGTATTGATTAATTTGGATTTGCGTGAGGAGTACACGGATACAGGATAACGGCTTCGATCATCGATATTGCTTCCGTCTAGTTCTCCATAACCGACATTGAACACGTTATTCGAAGACGAGTTGAACACCCGTACAAAGGTTGTATTATTGTCCTCGTTGCGCATATCTTGGAATTTATTCTGCTCACCGTGATAGATCAGAAGCGGGACTGCTTCGGCATTGCCCGTCAGGTAGGATTGGCCAAGCTCGAAGCTAGGTTTGATAAAGACATTGTTGTTATTGTAAAAGTACGAATTATCAGGCGATACAATGCGAATTCCGTAACGGCTTGCATTCGTATTGACCTGACTCCAGCATCCAAACCTTCCATTCTCAAATAAATTTTCATTGACCCAGCCAGAACGAACTGCCGACAAATCCAGCGCAATCTTATTATTCATGATTTGTCCAAGAGTCAGCTTGTTGAAGGAGAATCCTTTACTATTTCCCTTAGCTTGCAGACCGATTGTGAAGCCATCGATTCCTACAATGTCGACATTACATGAGATGAAGTTGGTCAGAATGATGCCGATGTTCCCTTCGCTGCTCCAGTCGGATACTTGTGCATTTCGGACATTCAATTTGTAATCCATCATGATGGTAGATTCGATGGCACTGCCTATCAGCAGACAAGGTTGAATGTTGTCACCCTTATAAATAAGCGGGGCATCCATAATAAGTCTGACGCCAGATGGCACGGTGATTGCTTGGGACACTACAGCACCTTTGCCGGGAGGAAAGTAGACGCTCATCTGATTGATCGCAGCGAATTGCAGCGCTTTATTGACCGGAGTGGTATCGTCTGCTGCTCCATCATACAAGGCTCCGAAGTTCTGCGGAGTAACAAAATTCGGATTAATCATAGGCGGACACATCCTCTTCTATCGG
>NZ_JMDX01000446.1:0-2137 GCF_000935845.1 Paenibacillus sp. E194 | reverse complement strand
GTACCTACGATACTAACGGATGCTTCCCCGAGGCATTTCCAATCTCCTCTACCATATAACACCCAAGGATATTGAGGGATTTCCTTCAATAATAATGGGTAATGTTCATCAAGCGCCGTTATCCATTCAATGCCGCTGCGCTTCGTGAACTCAAGTCGCTGCTCGAGACGGTCGGAACGAAACTGTGCAGCTAGCTTGGCAGCCACATTCTGCTTCAATCCAGATTCCTGCCACTGTGAGGAAGGTCGATCCAACCAGCATGGCAGCCCCACTAGCCCTATTCTATCCATTAAATCACGAATAGTGTGCCATCCAATTCCTTCTGCTTCATGTAGTGCAAATAAAATTTGACGTTCAGTCCATCTGCTCATCGCATTCTTTCCCTTCATTAGAGAAGCGCGAATCCGCTTCCCTTATTTTGCTTGAGATATTAACAGATTGCAAGTGTCAACCCATTGTTTTTGAAATTCATAGAACTTTAATTTGCTAACAAAATAAAAAAAGCAACCTTTATACACGTTTCCGCGCAATAAAGGTTGCTTACCTTTTGAATATTAGGAATTCACAACATGCGTCGTGCAGGACTCAAGAATCCCTCGCTCTTCAAGTACAGCAACAAGCGTGCTGCCCATTTCCGAAGGAGTAGGCGCAACTCTTACACCACAAGCCTCCAGCGTAGCAATCTTCTCAGCAGCAGTTCCCTTGCCTCCTGAAATAATGGCGCCTGCGTGACCCATACGCTTGCCCGCAGGTGCTGTCGCTCCGCCGATGAAACCTACTACCGGCTTCTTCATGTTATCACGAATCCACTCTGCTGCTTCTTCTTCAGCTGTACCGCCGATTTCACCAATCATGATAACAGCATGTGTATCTGGATCTTCATTGAACAGGTGCAAGATATCAATGAATTCAGAGCCTTTGACCGGGTCACCGCCAATGCCAACTGCAGTAGATTGGCCGATGCCGCGCGTTGTTAATTGATGAACAGCCTCATATGTGAGCGTTCCACTTCGGGATACGACGCCTACATGACCTGGCGCATGAATATATCCCGGCATAATACCGATTTTGCATTGTCCTGGTGTGATGACACCTGGGCAGTTCGGACCGATAAGACGTGTGCGCTTGCCTTCCATGTAGCGCTTAACCTTGACCATATCCAATACAGGAATACCCTCTGTAATACAGATAACCAGATCTAGATCGGCATCTACTGCTTCCATAATCGCATCTGCTGCAAATGCTGGCGGCACATAAATAACACTCGCTGTTGCGTCTGTTGCATTCTTAGCTTCCACTACCGTATTGTAAACAGGAAGTGTAACCACTTCACCGTTATCAAGCGTAATGTCAACCGTAGTTCCGCCTTTGCCAGGGACAGCGCCTGCTACCATCTGTGAGCCATACTCAAGCCCGCCCTTTGTATGGAACATGCCTGTAGCACCCGTCATATTTTGTGTAATAATCTTGGTATGTTTATCAATTAAGATACTCATTGACTCTCATCCTCTCGTCCGTGAATTATTGAACCAAAGCGACAATTTTCTGCGCACCGTCTGCCATCGAATCGGCTGCAACAATGTTCAATCCGGATTCATTCAGAATGCGCTTGCCGATCTCCACGTTCGTACCTTCCAGACGGACGACGAGCGGCCGATCAAGACCAATTTGCTTCGCAGCTTCAACAACACCGTTTGCAATGACATCACAACGCATAATACCGCCGAAGATATTTACAAATATGCCTTTTACATTTTCATCCGACAAAATGATCTTGAATGCTTCTGTTACTTTCTCCGTTGTAGCGCCGCCCCCTACCATCTAGGAAGTTAGCCGGCTCTCCACCGTAATATTTAATGATATCCATCGTGGACATCGCAAGACCTGCACCGTTAACCATACAGCCGATGTTGCCGTCGAGGGCGATGTAGCTCAAATCGAACTTGGATGCTTCGATTTCCTTCTCGTCTTCTTCATCCAAATCGCGCAGTGCTTGAATGTCCTTATGGCGATACAGTGCATTGGAGTCAAAGTTTAGCTTCGCATCCAAAGCCATAACTTCGCCTTCACCTGTTATAACGAGTGGGTTGATTTCTGCAATCGAGCAATCCTTCTCAACGAATGCTTGGTACAGGGC
>NZ_JMDX01000445.1:0-2193 GCF_000935845.1 Paenibacillus sp. E194 | reverse complement strand
TCCGTGTGGACGTGCTTGATGCCATTTCCAAGCACTGTCGATCAACACATTCAGATCATCCCGCTTCGGATTCCAGCCCAGAACAGACTTCGCTTTGTTAGCCGATGCGATAAGCACAGCAGGGTCTCCTGCTCGGCGCTCTTCCACCACAGTTGGTACACTTCTTCCCGTAACCCGTTCTGCGGTCTGGATCACTTCCAGAACCGAAAACCCGTTGCCGCTGCCCAGGTTGAACACATCGCTCTGGCCGCCGCCGCGCAAGTATTCAACTGCCAGCACATGGGCATCAGCCAAGTCGCTCACATGGATATAATCACGAATGCACGTGCCGTCAGCTGTAGGATAGTCGTTGCCGAACACCTTCATTTCCTTCCGCTGGCCAAGTGCTGTCTGTAATACAAGTGGAATGAGGTGCGTCTCAGGTCTATGATCCTCGCCAATCTTGCCATTTTCATGAGCGCCAGCCGCATTGAAGTAACGCAGCGATACAAAGCGAATATCATGTGCTTGATCAAACCAGCGCATCATCCGCTCCATCGTCAGCTTCGTCTCCCCGTATACATTCGTCGGGTTCGTCGCTTCTGTCTCTTCGATCGGTGTGCGCTCCGGCTCCCCGTAAGTTGCTGCAGTTGACGAGAATACAATCCGGGACACCTGATGCTTGCGCATCGCTTCAAGCAGAACAAGTGTGCCGTGGACATTGTTATCGTAATATTTCGCAGGATTGCTCATGCTCTCGCCAACAAGTGAGTAGGCAGCAAAATGAATGACCGCATCAATAGAATGTTGCGCAAATACAGAATCGAGAAATGCGCTATCGCGAATATCACCAATATGAAGCGTACCGCCAAGAACCGCATCTTTATGTCCAGTCTCTAACGAATCTACAATCACGACCTCTTCACCGCGCGCCAGCAATTCTGCAACCGTATGCGAACCAATATACCCTGCTCCACCTGTAACTAATACTGCCATGCTGTTACCACTCCTCACCAATTGTTGCTGTCTGTAGAGAAGGCTTAATCTCCCTTACCCCATCTCCTACGCGACAGATATAAAATTCCGGATGTAATCCGGTCTGCTGTTCATATGCGGAACCTACTTGAGCAACGAATTGTTCAGCATCCCCTTCACGTACGAGCGATACCGTGCAGCCGCCAAATCCTGCTCCCGTCATTCGAGAACCAAGTGTCCCTTCGATATGTCGTGCTTCCTCTACCATAATATCCAACTCGTTGCAGCTGACTTCATACAGATCACGCAAGGAGTCATGCGATGCATTCATCAGTTCGCCGAAACGAATCAGGTCATTGTTCTTCAGCGCCTCAACCGACTGCTTCACACGATCATGCTCTGCAATGACATGCGCCGCACGTGCACGCACGATATCATCTGCAATCGTATCGGCCGCAGCTTCGAATTGCTCCGCGGTAAGCTGCGCCAGCAGCGTCATATGCGGATATGTAGCTTGCAGCGCCCGTACCGCCTCATCACACTGTGCTCTGCGCTCATTGTACTTCGAATCGACTAGCCCGCGGCGCTTATTCGTATTGCCGATAATAAGACAGTACCCCTCTGTCTGGAAAGGTACATGCGTATATTCCAACGTATCGCACATTAATAGAATGGCATGATCCAGCTTGCCTTGCGATACTGCGAATTGATCCATGATGCCACAATTCACGCCCACGAATTGATTCTCTGCTCGCTGGGACAATACAGCGATGTCTGTTCGATCAATGCTGTGCCCTTCCATCGCAAGCAGCGCATAAGCGGTTACCACTTCCAGCGATGCAGAAGAAGACAATCCTGCCCCATTCGGAATATCTCCGTGGAACAGCAGCTCATATCCTCTAGTCAAGCCACGAGCCGATTGCGAGAGCTGATTCATGACTCCGATTGGATAATCTGTCCATTGATCCTGCTTCGCATCACCAAGTACATGCAGCTCAATATCCAGCTGATATTCAAAATTCGTCGACGCCAGTCGTATGCATTGATCCTCACGTTCACGAATTAATAGAGTCGTCCCGAATTCCAATGCGGCAGGGAGCACATATCCTCCATTATAGTCAATATGCTCTCCAATCAAATTCACTCGTCCTGGAGCATGGAAAAACGAACCGGTGCAGAACTCGTTCCATATCGTTGTTCAAAACCTGCTAGTAGTTTGCTTGCATCCATTACAATGAC
>NZ_JMDX01000444.1:0-2237 GCF_000935845.1 Paenibacillus sp. E194 | reverse complement strand
CTTTTATAACATGACACAATTCATATCTAAATGGATCTGCTACTTCTTTGGATTTTTTTAATTCTTCTAGGTACTGTACATTCGTCTTGCCGGAAAATAATAATTCCATAACTTCATCTGCTTCTTCTCTGGATTCAATTCCCCAATCTGCTGCTAAAATAGAAAATTCATCTTCTTTAGCACCTTCGGTAGGAACCAATCCGCCAAACACTCCCAAATCCCTCCATGTTGCTACAGCAAAAATAGCATACGCCGCATTAAACCATTTAATTGTCTCACTTGTTTCTTTATTGCTTAATAGTGGCCTCCATTCTTGTTCAAACAATTTTTCAAGCTTTTCTACACCCCTGCCTAATAAAGACTTTGTTAAATCTAATCTCCATTCTTCTCCATCGGCACTTTTAAATAATATAACAAATCTTTTTTCGCATAATCTGTAAGGCTCTGCGATGAAAATATTAATTATATTCTCGAAGTTTACTTTTTCTTTAATACTTACATTTTGAAAATAGAAACCGTCATTGTAGGCGATAAAAATAATAGGTTTCTTAAAAAATCTTCTACGCTTTAATTTAAATATCTCTTTGCTGATTACACTGGTTACCAATTCGTCATCTCCTTTAAAACACCCTGCTTTCCTTATTATATATATTGGATTGTCAACAGTAAATTTCAGACAGGAAAAGGCTTCTTGGTGATACTGAACAGGCGTCAGATTTCCCAGCGTTCCCGTAAATTCGATGTTTATTAAACTAGTTGACATAATCGTATAGCTCCATTTCCAGATGGTGAAAACTCGACGAATGTCCCAGCTGATTCTCTAGCCTCAGTACATCGTACTTCTCCAAATGGTAACGTATCGCAAATGGTGGAATTGAAGCAATGCCAGACCAAAATGAGGATTGCTAATAATCAACAAAAAATGGGCTATCATCTTATGGATAGCCCATCAAATCAACTTTTCCTTTTATTCTTGGTACTCTGGGTGATTGTGTCGTTTACATCCGAACAAGTAACAGCCCGAGCTCATTGAAGTGTTAAATTCCATCGAGGGAATAAATCCTAATGAAATTTTCTCAAACATATGCTCATATTCTTTTTTCTCATCAAGCAATTGCTTAATGTGCTCTTCTTTCTCCCTTTCTGTCCAATCCTCGTCACAATCATCTTCATGAGCTTCTTTTATTTCCTCAATTTTTTGTTGAATTACTTCATTCAAGATGTCACGAGCTCGATTTTCATTTTGAGTTTTACATAAAGCGTATACGAATCTACTAACCCAGTCTGGTGTTTTCCAATACTGTCCCCAACCTTTGTCAAACCAATAAATAGACTCATTGAAACAGCCTAATTCAAGATATAACTCTGCAACTTCTACATCACCGACAAAATCATCATCATCTTCAGAAAATACATCTAGTTTCTTCTTCGCTTCTATTTTTCTCCCAAGCTCGATTAAACACTTAACATGACTGTACATTGCATAATCAGAATTTCGGGAACATTGAAGGAAAAAGTCTGAAGCTTCTTGTATTTGTCCAAGATGATATTTGGCAATAGCCAAATTGTTATAAGCTTCATTTGAAGGGTGTATGATCAAAGATTGGTTCAAGGCATCTGCGGCCTGTTGCCACATTTCCTTCTCAACATAAATTTCCCCCCAAAATATTGTAAGGAAAATGAGATGAAGGATTTAATTCAATAGCCTCTTTGATAAGTGTCAGGGCTGTTTCCTTGTCACACTCTTCATGCAGATATATCCATGCAAGGTTATTTAATGATTGTACATTACGTGATTCCCTTACGGCTTCATGGAAAAGATCTAAAGATTTGTCATATTCATTACTTTCTAAATATTCAATAGCTTTTTGATTGGCACTCAACGAATGTTTTCCCCTTTATAATCATCATTTTCCTTGTTCAACAGCCCTCAAGACCTAGCCAACATCCTCTGTCACCACTAACATGCTTGCCGACGGCGGAATAACAAGGTTGTTCCCCATACTAGAACGGCCGTTACTGTCAATAGAACAGCTAATGCAGCTATCGGATATAGGATAGGGTCCCCAAAGAAATTAACTGTACGGAAACTGTTGAAAAGATGTGTAACCCGGATAAACTGACTGTAGCCGAATGTCACCATCCATTCGATAATCGGATAACGAATATTACGCACATCCAATAGTAGATAGGGAATTCCAAGTACGCCCCCCGCTAGCAACATCGTGACCAACGAT
>NZ_JMDX01000443.1:0-2246 GCF_000935845.1 Paenibacillus sp. E194 | reverse complement strand
CGACAACCAGGTAAAAATTCGCGGCTATCGGATTGAGACGGGCGAAGTCGAAGCGAAGATGCTGAGTGTAGGTGGCGTGAAGGAAGCGGTCGTTGTCGTCAGGGAAGATCAAGAAGGTCACAAAGCTTTGTGCGCTTATTATACAGCGGAAGAAGGCTTGACGGCGGCGGACCTGAAGCGTGCGATTTCCAGCGAGCTGCCGGGGTACATGATCCCGTCGTACTTTATGGAGCTAGAGTGCCTGCCTTTGACGCCGAACGGGAAAATCGATCGGAAGGCGCTGCCGGCGCCGGAAGGGGGAGCAAGCGCAGGCCGCGAATACGTGGCGCCGCGCACCGAACTGGAGGCGAAGCTGGCCGCCATTTGGCAGGATGTGCTTGTTCGGGAGAAGGCGGTAGGCATAACGGACAACTTCTTTGACCTCGGCGGACACTCCCTGCGGGCGACGACGCTTGTCAGCAAAATGCATAAGGAGCTAGGCGTTGAATTCCCGCTTCGCGACGTATTCCGCTACTCGACGGTTGAGGAAATGGCCGCGGCTATGGAGCGGCTGGAGAGCGGCATCGTTCACGGCTATTCCGGCTGCGGAACCTAGCGAGTATTATCCGCTCTCTTCCGCTCAGAAACGTCTCTATATCTTGAATCAGCTGGAAGGAGGCGAGCTGAGCTACAACATACCGGGAGCTATGCTGCTCGAAGGGGAGCTCGACCGGCAGCGGTTTGAAGAAGCGTTCCGCGGGCTCGTAGCTCGTCATGAAACGCTGCGCAGCGGCTTTGAGATGGTAAAAGGCGAAGCGGTTCAGCGGATTTACGAAGAAGCCGCCTTCCAGGTGGAATATGTGCAGATTAGCGGGGAGCAGGCGGAAGAAACGGTGCGCCAATTCGTTCGTCCGTTTGAACTGGCGCAGCCGCCACTTCTGCGGGTAGGGCTTGCTGAACTGGCGCCGGACCGGCACATTCTGATGTTCGATACGCATCATATCGTATCTGACGGCGTTTCGATGGACGTACTGATCGAAGAGTTCGTCCGCTTGTACAGCGGGGAGCCGTTGGAGCCGCTCCGCATTCAGTATAAAGATTATGCGGTATGGCAGCAATCGGACGAGCAGAAAGCTCAGCTTGCCAAGCAGGAAGCCTACTGGCTCGACATGTTCCGCGGAGAACTGCCGGTTTTGGAATTGCCGACGGACTACCCGCGCCCGGCTATGCAGAGCTACGAGGGCCGCACACTGCAATTGTTTATGAATAGGGAGAAAAGCGAGGGTCTGAAACGGCTTGCAGCCGAGAACGGCGCAACGCTTTACATGGTTCTGTTTGCTGGTTATACAATATTATTGCATAAATATACAATGCAAGAAGACGTGGTGGTCGGTACGCCGATAGCGGGAAGAAATCACAGCGACGTTCAACCGCTGATCGGGATGTTCGTCAATACTCTGGCCATCCGCAGTTACCCAGCTGCCGGTAAGACGTTCCTTGACTACTTGAAGGAAATCAAGGAGACGACGCTGGGCGCCTTTGAACATCAGAATTATCCGTTTGAGGAACTGGTGGATAAGGTGAACGTAGCTCGCGATTTAAGCCGCAATCCGCTGTTCGATACGATGTTTGCTTTGCAGAATACAGAGAATTTGGAAATCCAGCTTCCCGGACTCCATTTGTCGACGTATGCCAGCGAAGAAATTGTTTCTAAATTCGATCTCAGCCTGGACGTCACGGAGATCGAGGAAGGCTTGGAATATCTGTTTGAATACGCCACTGCTCTTTATAAAACCGAAACGGTGGAGAAATTAGCCGCTCACTACTTGCAGCTGCTTGAATCTATTCTCTGCAACCCTTCGGCGACTATTGCCGAGCTGGGCATTTTGACACCAGCGGAAAAAGAACAAATTCTCGGCGCGTTCAACCCGGCGCAGCCGGAAGCGGCTCCTGCGGCGGCGTTCCACCGGCTTTTCGAGGAACAGGCGGAGCGCACGCCGGAAGCGGAGGCCGTCGTGTACGAGAACGACCGGCTGACGTATGTGGAGCTGAACGAGCGGGCGAACCGCTTGGCGGCCACGCTGCGCGCAAGCGGCATCGGCCGGGAGTCGATCGTCGGCATTCTCGCCGAGCGTTCGGTGGACCTGTTGGTGGCCGTGCTGGCCGTCTGGAAAGCGGGCGGGGCGTATGTGCCGCTCGATCCGGATTATCCGGCGGATCGCGTGCGGTTCATGCTTGAAGCAGCGGAGCGAAGGTACTGCTGACGC
>NZ_JMDX01000442.1:0-2293 GCF_000935845.1 Paenibacillus sp. E194 | reverse complement strand
TTTAACGGAGACAACACTTTCATTAGAAGATGTCCACTGCACCAGTTCCGATACATCAAGCGTATTGCCGCTCAAGGACACCCCACTGATCTTAGGCAAAGGCTTTACATCTTCTAAGATCAGCTCCTGCTTGCGAACGTCTCCAGGTTTTGCATTCTTATCTTCTTCCGTCCATTTCAACTTCTCGATCGTCGGGTATACCGTAATCTCAACCGACTTCGTCAGCCCTTTGTAAGAAGCTGTTACTGTTGCAGTTCCTTCGCTCTTCGCGTAGACCTTGCCGCGTTCTACTGTTACAGCCATCAGGTTGCTTGATGTCCACTCTGCAAGATCACTAACATCCTGCTGATTATCTGCCGAATTGAGCACGAAGGTCTGCACTTGCAGCGGTCCGTCTCCCAGCATCATGTGCTGTTTCTGATCCGGTGTGATGCGCATCGCTTGGTAAGAAGCACGTACGACCACTGTAATGGATTGCGAAGCCCCAAGGTAGTTCGCCGTTACCGTTGCCGAGCCTACGTTGATAGGCTTGACTTCTCCGTTCTTCACTTCGACGATATTCGCATCGCTTGTTGTCCAATCTGCCTTACCTGTTACATCTTCGAGCTTGCCGTCAGCAGTCTTCGCCTTGGCGGTTACGGTCTTGGAAGCTGCGCCATATTCGAATTCAACCAGCTTATCTGGCGACAGCTCCAATTTGTCGTAAGGCTGCTCAACTTTCATCTCGATCTTCGTGCTTAATCCTTTATGCTTAATGGTAATGTCCGTTTTACCCTTGGACTTCAGTGTAATGACTCCTTTATTCACATCCGCTACATCTGTATTGGAGGAAGTCCAGGAGGCTTCAGCCGTAACGTCATTGTTCGTATTTGTTGATTTGTCCAAGGCGAATGCCTTCCAAGCAAGCTTGTCTCCAAGATTCGCCTTCACTTCAGTGGCAACCTCTTGATCCGTATCTCCTGTGCGTACAACGATCTTGTCATACAAGTATTCGGATACAACCGTTTTCTTCAATGTATATCCTTGATATTTCACTGTAATTTCCGAAGTACCTTTTCCTGCGCCGCTTACCCAACCAGCGTCTACTTTGACAGCACTCGGATTCGAGGACGTCCACGTAGCCAAGCTTGTAACATCTTTCTTATCCGTCTTTCCGCTGATTGTACCAAGCACCTTCAATTGTACAGAGGAACCTTCAACTGTGACGTGTACTGGAGACACATCTGATTCAAAAGCAATACCTGTAAACGAATCTTCTGCATGAACGATACCTTGGATTGGCAGCATACCGAATAGCAACGTGCATACAAGCGCTATGCTAAGCCATGTCGATTTTTTCCTTGATGGGTACACCTTATCTTCTCCCTTCCCGTTTTGCTCCTGTGAGTAGTTCCAATGGAACAAAAAAGTACATATCTACTATAACGGTAAAAAGGAGGGAAATTATTATCTTATGCAGGCAACTTCTTGCGAGCGGCGGCTATTTTGATACTATAGTCCTACTTTCTTACAAGATTGAAAGAGTGCTGTCATCTAAACCAATGGAAACAAGATGATCCATCCTGTATCGTTAACGGTGTAAGAATCAATACTGGTAATTGAGGTGGATGACGAATGAAAAAGAAATTTGGCATAGTAGCTACCATGATACTTGTACTTGTAATGGCGACTGGCTGCAGCCTATTCGGCCCTAAGGCAAATGGACTGATTATGTATGGAACGGATGCTCAAATTAAAGATGCTTTGGAGATCACGAAGAATGATGTGTCGAAGACAGATGATTTCGCATTGAAATATGATGCAAAGCAAGCGGATGACCGTGTCATTGCGATCAGCAAATCAACCGCTCAAGGCTTGTTCAATAATGGGTTGCTTCAACAAGTGAAGGACAAAGACACAACAGAAGTGATTGCGAAGCTGCCTGAAGTAACAGGCGGCAATGCGGTGATCTTCGCGAAGACAGATACAACGGTGACAGAACTGAAAGGTGTAAAGCTCGCTGGTCAGTACGGTGGCGATATTGTAATTGGGGAGTCACGCGGATTTGCCCAAACGATTGTGCTGCTCGATGATGCAGCTTGGGAGAAGCTGAACGCAGACAAGCTTGGCTTAACGGTTGCTCATTTCAAGAAGGATCCGAAGAATTTACTAGTTGACTTGTCTAAGAAATTAGAGAGAGCTCAGATGGTCGTCATTAAAAAGTAAATAACTATATTATAGTCTCCACACAAAAGCACCCTTCTGCAGGATCGGCCACTGAAGTGCACCCCTTATAGTAGACATTGGATAAACC
>NZ_JMDX01000441.1:0-2338 GCF_000935845.1 Paenibacillus sp. E194 | reverse complement strand
CAGCGCTTTTAGTACCTTCTCCTGAGCCTCTTTGCTGATTTATCGAGTGGAATCGTTGCATCCATCGACCATACTTCACCTTTTTTATAATTAAAGTAGACGACGTACTTTCCATCTACTGATTTAACCTTTGCATCTGAATCCCTTATATCCTCGGCAGTACCCTGCAACTTTACCTCCTTCCCCGCAAATTGCTTTACTGCTTTTTGCAGCTTGGCGGCCATCGTTTTGTCGATCTGAACCTTCTTATTATCCGTTTGCTTCTGCCCTTGCGCAGCCTCGGCTCCTGCAGGAATCGGGCCTGCCACGGCAACTAACATACTCGATACGATCATAGACGCTAGAATTGCTTTTTTCATGTTCATTTTATTTCCTCCTTTAATGGAACACTTGATAGCTATAATGCTAATGAATGGAATAGAACTTTACCACGAAACTTTATATGAATAAAAATTAAGAGAACATTAATGTTTGGATAGAAGTATCGGAGCACATAAAAAAAGCATCCTTTCGGATGCTTTAAACGGTTGATTTTCACTTCTACCTTTTTGTATTATTCTTCTTCTAGTCTGCTTCCAACAGGGCCTTCCCCTCCAGTAAGTGCATTTTCCCCGGATTTAAGGTACACTACCTTTTTATTGGCATCTAATGCCACTCTTACTTTCGCTACTTGATCTTTGACGAAGCAGTAGTCTTTATATAAGCTATCCCACTTTACTTCGTATCCCGTAATATCGATACCGAATAATTCCTTGGCAAGCGGAGCGGTCATCTCTTTTGCCACTTTTGCCGTAATCGTCTGGCTCGTCGTCACCTTTTTGCGAGCATTATGGTATAAGTTAGTTGCCTTCCCGCTCTGTTCATCTACGTAAAGAGTAGCGCTGCCGTCCTTTAATACCCATGCGTTTTTTTGAGTATTACTCACAAGATAAGCCTCTGTTATGTTAAATTGATGGTCTAACGCCGCTTTCACCGTTTCCTCCGCCGTTGTCAACAGCTTCGCTTCAAGCTCTTCCTTAGCAAATTCGATCTGGGCTTGATTAATATAATCTTTTAGATCCGGATCATTTTTAACGAGCGTTGCATTAAATCCTTTCCCCTTCAGGTAATAAGTAGAATTTGGGATGAACTGTTCCTTTTTATCTTCATAGTAACGTTCCAAGATCACCTCTTTATCAAAAGCATATGTTTTCCCCGAATACATTTTTTTCAACAATTTCAGAACATCGTCCTGATCCTTTTTGCTGATTTTGTCGATAGTTGTTTTTCCGTTCAAAGTCCATACTTGTCCTGTTTTATGATCAAAAAATATTTGATAGCCCCCGTCCACGGATTGAACCTTCGCCATCGTGTCATTCGCACGAACTAGTTCGCCAACATTTTGCAACTTGACATCTTTTCCGGCAAATTGACGTACAGCCTTTTGCAGCTTGGCAGCAACCTTTTTATCAATTTGAACACTGCTACTTGATGCTTGCTCTTTCTTTCCTCCTGCTGCTTCGGCTTCTACAAAAGTCGGGCCCGCCAGCGTAACCAACATACTGGATACGATCATGGATGCTACGACTGCTTTTTTCAAATTCATACTAAACCCTCCAATGTTTCATATTCTCATGGTGTACACCACTGGTGTATTCACCTACAATATATAACAATATCAATTCGCTCATTTGTGACATCATCTCTACTATTCTGTCCATTGAAGTGTGCTTTGCAACGAGCTGTTTCAATATTCCGGTTTTACTTTTGTCTTGCCTCATCAGCAGTCTGATAAATAAGTCCTCACAGACAAACTCCATTAAAAGATAACTAAATTATCAGTCTTGTATGTGCAATCCTAAAAGGTAAGAGGGAATACGCTTACAAACAACTTCATTTTCATAAGTAAATAAAAGCGCGAATATTAGGATTTCATAACTTTAAATGGGTGAACATGAAGATGTGTGGAAAGAATCATGAACTTGGAGTGTATAAGGTGTGGATGGTGGTTAACTTACCTAAAGTGTAAGTGGCACTAATCTAACCCTCTATGAATAAATGTTTTACGATTCAATTATCTTTGATACTTATCAACGATGTGGATAAATGAATCAGAGCTAGAATGTGTATAACTTCGTAATTTTGCGAAATATCGAATTAAAAGCGTATAGTTATCCTATGTTATGAACACGTTTTCAACAGAAATTGTGGATGGGACTGCTTATTTATACGAGATTGTATACTTTAAAAAGTTATCCCTCTGTGCATATCTTTGCAATAACATACCTATTCATCGGTGTGGATAAGCTGTGGACAAGAAATAACCCAACAACTAAAATAGTTAGTGGGTTATTCATTT
>NZ_JMDX01000440.1:0-2344 GCF_000935845.1 Paenibacillus sp. E194 | reverse complement strand
AAAACATGCGAGCAGCACGACCGAAAGGAGTAAGAGAAAATCAGGTCGGCCTCTTGTGATTGTAGGTTCCATCTCATATGCCTCCGTTCTTGCACGGGGGAGAATACAAACTAATGCTTAGATTTTGGCTCCATCAATTGTTCAGCTGTTATGGCAGGATCAAGCCAGTTCGTAATAAGCTTACGCGCATATGCAAGATCCTCCTCGTACAGCTTGTAATACCATATATCATGCATCATCATACCTTCCCCATCTAATGCATAGGTACTGAATTGTGGAATGCTATCCTTCATGAAAATAGACTTTGCTAAGTCAATCAGATCAGTTGGGGCAATATCTGTTGAGAAGTGATCGCCAGCGATATCGAGTATTTCTGGAATATGGCTAAATTTATCAAGCTGTACCGCCCTTTCTGCAACCGCCTGCAAAAAGATCCGATTGCGCATCATGCGATTCATATCGGAATCCTCACGGTAGCGTACAAAGTTGAGAGCCTCAAGTCCGTTATAGATTGGCTTGTTCGCTTCAATTCTGAATTTGTCATGATTCCAGTTTTTATTCACGATATCTTCTGTTATCGGTAACTTAATTCCACCTAACGCATCCACGACGTTCTTGAATCCGGTGAAATTGATCGCTGCATAATGGGTAACGGGATGCTCAAGCAGTTGCTCAACACTGTCGATGCTCATCTTCGCCCCGCCAAATGCATAAGCGTGGGCGATTTTGTCATGCTTGTTCTTACCTATAATCTCGGTGTAGCTATCGCGTGGAACGGATAATAGCAGGATCCGGTTCTCCTTGCGCCTCACGATGGAGTAGATCATGGAATCGGATCGTCCTACTTCCTTATCCCGCTGATCGATGCCGAGAAGCAGAACCGAAAATGGCTCGTCATGCACTAATGGGTCTTTGACCGTTATCGGCTTATATGTCTCCTCCAGCTTCTTCTCTACCTGATTCGAGAGGAACATGTCAAAAGTCAGGAGGGCCAGTTCCTTGCGCAGTACATATCCCACTGTTATAACGAGCACGAATGACAGCGAAATTATGATCCACTTTTTCTTGATTTTCATAGATACTCCTTTCTCTTTCTTTCCCTACTTCTCTTGTGATTTCCCAGAATGATCCTCTTCATGGATATCAATTTGCCCGCTGTATGTTTTTTTGTCCCATAGCTTTACATCTGTATCTCTCCAGGTATACACATCTAGTCCATTTTCACCGCCACCCATTGTCCAACCCAATATGATCTCGGGCAATCCGTCCTTGTTGACATCAGCCATACCTGCATAATCCAGCCCGTATCCATAGCCCTTCGTATTCCAGACAATGTTCCACTGCTTATTCTCATATCTGAGTAAAGCTGCTTTACGCATTTTCTCATTACGCACATTCTCTTCGTATACGATGATTGCTTCTTCGTTGCCATCCCCATCAAAGTCGCCGTACGATATTCCTGTATTTCCTCCACCATGCTTCGGGATTAATAATCGGGATCCGTCCGGTAATGCTCGACGAACAGCAGCTTCATGGATATGACTGGCGGGTATCGGTGACTGAATGAGGTCGATTGGCGCTGCCGGAACACCACAGCCAACTGTCCAGATAAGAACACCCCAAATCAATACCTGCCGCACAATTTGTTTTTTCATTTGCTCACGCCCACTTTCCTTGCCTGTCCGTATTCCATGTACTAGTGTATATTTTCAATTCTATGAAAGGGTTATGAAATCGTTAAATTTCTCTGCCATTCTCGTGATGAATAGGAAGATAGATTCGAACTTCAGTACCAATGCCCTGCTCACTATCCATCTCCATTCTGCCTTGATGTAGACGAATAATCTCTTCACTAATAGACAATCCCAGACCACTACCCGTCGGACTATTCTTCCCTTTGTAAAATTTCTTCATGACCATGCCCAGCTCATGCTCTTGAATACCGGAGCCTGTGTCTCTGACACAAATCACGACTTCATGTTCAGAGGCACGCGCATTCAAAACAATCTCTCCCTGTTCGTTCGTAAATTTAAACGCGTTATCTAATAGGTTTATGAGTACTTGTCTCAGACGGTTCTCGTCAGCAGAGATCATAGGGAGCATAGGATCCGAATGAATATGAAGCTTAATTCCCAAGCGGGCAGCTCTCGGTGAGAGCAATATACCGATCTGTTGGACTAGACGTGGTACATCGACTAGGCTGAATGCTAATTCCAGCCTGCCGGCATCCAGCTTAGAGAAATCCAATAGTTCGTCTACCAATTGGGATAGGCGATCGGTCTCGGATTCAATAATATCCAGTCCTCCCGTTACTAACTCATCTTCACGTGTTCCACCTGCTTTC